>DPGF01000024.1:20243-21187 GCA_003522105.1 Oscillibacter sp. | reverse complement strand
CCGGCAACCAGCGTTTCCTCGGTGAAGGTGACCTTTTCACTGACCCCGGCATCGTCCAGTGCGATTTTCTTCGCGTCCGCCAGAAGAATGAAGTGGTACGCCTCTATGATGCTGCCGTTCTTGGCGTCTACCTTGTAGGAATACTGCTTCTTCGCGGTGTAGAACTCCAAGATGTAGCAGGGCTTGCCCTGATTGCGGTTCAGCTCCTCTCGGGTGAACACGATCTTCTGCGTGGCTTCATCCAGTCCCGCGTCCTCTAATGCGATCTGCTTTGCCTCCTCCAAAGAGATGAAGTCCGTTGTCACAATTTCTTTCTGCTGCTTCTCCAACACGATACCCAGCACCGCATCAATGCGGTATGTCCACTGTGTTTTTGCATCGGCAAAGACGAGCCGGTAGTAAGGCGTTTTGATGCCGCCGCTCACAAGGGTTTCCTCGGTAAAGCTGACTTTATCCTTGCATCCGGCATCATCCAGGGCGATTTTCTTCGCTTCGGAAAGAGTGATAAATTTCCCGGCGTAAATAATGCTGCCGCTCTTTGCGTCGATTTGGTAGAAATATTGATTCGTCCCGGTGTAGAACTCCAGCAGGTAGCAGGGCTTGCCTGAATTGCGGTTCAGCTCCTCTCGGGTGAACACGATTTTTTGCGTGGATTCATTAAGTCCGGCATCCTTCAGGGCAATCTCCTTCGCCTCCTCCAGAGAGATGAAGTCCGTTGTCACGATCTCTTTCTGCTGCTTCTCCAACACAGTGCCCAGCACCGCATCAATGCGGTATGTCCACTGTGTTTTTGCATCGGCAAAGACGAGCTGGTAGTAAGGCGTTTTGATGCCGCCGCTCACAAGGTTTTCCTCGGTAAAGCTGACTTTATCCTTGCATCCGGCATCATCCAGGGCGATTTTCTTCGCTTCGGAAAGAGTAATAAATTTCCCGGCGTAAATAAT
>DPGF01000024.1:0-19981 GCA_003522105.1 Oscillibacter sp. | reverse complement strand
CCGGTGTAGAACTCCAGCAGGTAACAGGGCTTGCCCTGATTGCGGTTCAGCTCCTCTCGGGTGAACACGATCTTCTGCGTCAGTTCATCCAGTTTGGCGTCCTTCAGTGCAATCTTCTTTGCTTCCTCCAAGGAGATGAACTTCGATACACTGACAGAAGCAATGCCGGAAGCCTCTTGGAATTTAAGAAGCTCGTCCAACGACATGCGGGCAACCTCGTCCGTGGGCAGCCCGGTTTTGTTTGCTGCGGTAAGGATCCAGTCGGCGCGGCCAAGGGAAACATGGAATTCCTCGGCGATCTTCGCTGCTTCGGCGTTTTTCGTCAGTTCGGAGTGGAAAACCAGTGTGCCGACGGCATCGGTCTGCTCCAAGGTCTGCTGGATCTCCGCAGAGAGAGAGGCTTTTAGTTCGGCATTCGCATCAAGACGGGAATCAAAAGAAATCAGAACAGTCGCTTCGCCGTTTTCCATATATCCGCAGGCCTCGTAGGCGGCGACCGTGCGCGTTAGAGCGGTCTCGACACTCTGCTTTCCCAGCGCAACATCGCTGAGCGCATTTTCCGCATCGCTGTTCAAGCAGCGGACATTCTTAACGCTCCCGCTCTTGGCAATCGTATATTCCACGCTGGGGTTGACATCCATTGTGAAGGTGCCTGCTGTCGCATTGTTTCGGATGGCATGTGTGGCGATGCCGGTGCAGAGAACCAGTGCTAGGCAGGCAGCCATGATTCCAAGCTTGGCCCAACCGGGCTTTCTTTTGGTATTTGCTTCGCTTTCCGCGTCAGCGATAAGCTCGTCATTGATCCTTCCGATCGAACGAAGAAGAACTTCGGTTTTCATAGCATAATTCCCTCCTTTTCAAGAAATCGTCTTAATTCGTTTCTCATACGGAAAAGCAAAGATGTCACCTTGCTCTCGCTCATTCCGTATGCGTCCGCAATATCCCGTATTGCGTAGAGGTGATAGTATCTGCGGACAAAAATGTTACGGTTCAGCTTGGGCTTTACATACAGGAAGCGGTCAATGGCGGCAGCCAACTCATTCTCTTCGATGGTCTGCTCCACAGTCGTTTCCGAAGGAACGCAGGCTTCCAGCTCAGACAGCGCGAGGACTACTTGTCCGTGTCCGCGTTTTTCGGCAGTATACCGCTTATAACGGTTCAGAGCGAGGTTGCGCGTGATTTTCCCTAAGTAGATCGACAAACGGTTCGGACGCTGCGGCGGGATTGAATTCCATGCGCCGAGGTATGTATCGTTGGCACATTCCTCCGCATCCTCTTTGCTATGCAGTATGTTATATGCAATCGTATGGCAGTAGCTCCCGTACTTTTCTGCGGTGGCGGCAATCGCGCTCTCGTTACGCACCCAGTACAATTCTATGATCTCATGGTCTCTCATTGCGCCCTCCCTTCTCTCTGCGTAAAGGCCTTTCATCTATATAGACAACAAAAATCGCCGTTCATTGCGTGGACAGGAAAATACTTTTTCAAATTTATCATATCATGCGGGAGCGGCGATTTCTACCGGCCTTAGACCAAGAATCACAGCATGGGCATTGAAAAAGCTAATGCAGTCAACACACATCTATCGGGCATCTGGTGTTGCAGGTTATAAAAGGAAGAAATACGCAGCTTACGACAAAGGCAGAGCTGAATTGCCAGAGCCGGATTTCGCCTGCCGCTCATTCCGTTCCTATCAGAATCTTGTTAGGGAGCGCTGTCCCCAAACCCTGCTTTACGCAAACTCTCCCGCGCCGCCACCATACGAAGATAGGTAGCAAGCAACAGCGGCGGGTACGCCCTGAAACAGGGCGCACCCGGCTACAACTCCGGTTGAAAATCCAATATCTACAATCGCCAGAATATGTATGGGCGGGCAGGCACGGCTTGTGCCTGTCCGCCTTGTCTGCCAAAAAGCGCGGCGGGCGGCGGCAGTCAATGGCGCGAAGCGTTCATCTTGACCATTGACGGCTGGCGGCTGCTGCGCTACCGCCCTTGACAATTTGTAAGCCACAGAACAATTTTGGTAGCCGCTGCCGAAATTACGCTGTCAACTGCTCCATTCCCGTGGTATTGACGTGCAGCCTTGCCGCTGCTATAATAAAAGCACAATTTCAGACACAGGACGCCATGTAGACGCAGACGGGCCGAAAGGCTTGACAGGCGGCTGCGTTTTCAATTTCGGATAAGAAAGGAATGATGCGAAGGGAAAAAAGGCACAGACGGCAAAAGACGCTCAAGATGCCATTCCTCCGCCGCGCAGGAGAAAGCTGCGGCAAAATACTTTTTAGGAGGTGCAACTTGAGCAGGCGGAAAAAGCTCACCAACAACAGCGGCATCCCGCAGCATGAGATCGAGAACATCGCCCGAATTCTGCTGCCGGATATTCTTGCCTTTTACGAGAGTGAGGAAGGGCAGCGGGAATTTGCCGAATGGCAGGCGGCGCGGGACGGGGCAAAAACGGACAGGGACAGAAACGGCGAGAACGTCGCCTGACGATAGATATAAGACAAATCCAAGGGATATATACTCCTAAAACAGCATGGCAAAGGGGATGGCAGACCGCCATCCCCCTTTGTGCGTTTGTTCAGTTTTCATAGAGCTTGTACTCCGTGACGGCGTTCAGGTATGCTTCGACATCTCCGTTCAAAATGAGATCGGCATAAGCCAGCGGGTCGTTGTAGATGAGATAGTCCAGCTCTGACCGCTGGAAGCGGTTGTCCGCCACCTCGTTCTCCACGGCGGTGCAGTCGATGGAGATCATGCTGCCGTCCTGAAACCGCAGCTCTACACAGCCAGTGTCCATGTTGAATTCACAGCTTTTAATGGTTTTCATAATTGTCCTCCTTATCCTTTACCAGCTTTGGTTTTCTCGGCCCTCTGGGCTTGGATTCGGGACGCTTTACCACGCCGTTTCTGAAATGCGTATCCTCGAATTTCTCGAAGAAAACAAATAATCCGAACCCATCTCCGATTAAGAAGATTTGGTTCGGATTATATTGGTTTGGTGCCGGTGACCGGACTCGAACCGGTACGCTGTCGCCAGCGGCGGATTTTGAGTCCGCTACGTCTACCAATTCCATCACACCGGCAGGTGCAAGAGCTATTATATGCGATAGCCGTCCCATTTGCAAGCAAAATTTTGCGCAGCAACGGTAAGAGTAAAGTTCACGAGGATTTGATGATTGCCGGCAAGAGCGCCCGGGCGAACTGCCCCGGGCATTTTTGGCAGAAATGGTAGCATTCTTTGCACTTTCATGATAACCTTAATAGAACAAATCGAAAGCTGACGAAAGGAGCGTGGCGAGATGAACAGTACGGTATTGATACTTTTTGTTTTACCGTTTTTGGCTGGAGCACTTATTAGATCAATGTTTCTGAAATGGAAAAGAGGATACGTTTTATCGGGCATTTTCACGCTGACATCAGCTGTTGTATGGCTTTGGACCAACCACCTTGCGGATCACGGAGTCGATGGAACTGTAATGCTTTGGGCTTTGATGGCGATTGAACTTGCCATTGGCTCGCTGATCGTTGGAGGACTATCACGTTTGATCAAAATAATAAAGCATCAGAAAGAAACTGACCGCCCTTAAAGGGGCTTCCGATTTACCGAACGGATCGGCCTTTTTCAGAATGAAAGAACACGCTTCCATAGCAATGCCCCGCCGTATGCACCAAATCATACGGCGGGGCGATTATTTTGTCTGGTTCGTTGTATTGCACCGGAACGCTTTCTGCTGCGAGCATCACACGTAGCGCTGGTTGATGACGTCGAACACGCCGCGCGTGGTGAGGCGCAGCGTCGGAATGACGGTCAGCGCCATGAACGAGAGCGTCATAAATGGATCGACCCCGCGCGAAACGCCCAGCTTGAAGGCCTGCTCCTTGGCATTTTCCAGCGCCTCGTTGACTTCGATGAGCGGCGCTTCGCTCATGATGCCAGCGATCTGGAGCTGTACCTCGCCGAGCACCTTGCCGCCGTCCATCACGACGATGCCGCCGCCAAGCGCGACCACGCGGTTGACCGCCGCGGCCATGTCCTCCTCGTTTGTGCCGACGACGATGATGTTGTGGCTGTCGTGCGAGATGGAGGTCGCTACCGCGCCGGAGGTGAGCCCGTAGCCCTTGATGTAGCCGATGCCGATGTGGTGCGTGTTCTTGTGGCGTTCGATGACGGCAATCTTCAGAATATCGTCCTCAACACTGATCTTTTCAGCGTAGCCCGCGTCAGTCGTGACGATCTCGCCCGGTACCATACCGAGCACGGCGCGCGGACGGCCTTCGATGAAGTCCTTTGCCTCAAGGTGCGCGACGTGGAACGTCTCATGCGAGCGCTTGACAAGGTGTGGGTCGATCTCAGGTGCGTCAAAGGGCGTGACGGTCTTGCCGTCGAACATGAGCTTGCCTTTTTTATAGACCTCAAGAATGTTGAAATCGTCAAAGTTGTCGATGATGACAAAATCCGCGAGGAAGCCCGGCGCGATCGCGCCGCGGTTGTTGAGCAGGAAGTAGCGCGCGGCGTGGTGGCTCGCGCATTTGACGGCAATGATCGGGTCGACGCCCGCCTTGATGGCGCGGCGCACGATGTAGTCGATGTGGCCTTTCTCAAGGAGGTCGTTGGGGTGCTTGTCGTCGGTACAGAACATGCAGTAGGTGTAGTACTGCGGTGTGAGCAGCGGGAGCAGCGCGTCGAGGTTGCGCGCGGCCGTGCCCTCGCGGATCATGATGTACTGTCCGCGCTCAAGCTTGGCGATGGCGTCCTCGACGGTGCTGCACTCGTGATCGGAATAGACGCCGGCGGCGATGTAGGCGTTTAAGTCGTTGCCCGCAAGCCCCGGCGCGTGGCCATCAATCTTCTTGTGGTGCGCCTGCGCGGCGACGATCTTTTCCAGCACCTGCTCGTCGGCGTTCGCAACGCCGACGTAGTTCATCATCTCGGCAAGACCCTCAACGCGGTTGTGCTCGTAGAAGGAGTCGATCGCGCGGTAGTCGAGCACCGCGCCGGATTCGTCGAGCGGCGTCGCCGGCACGCAGGAGGGCAGCATGAGGCGCACGTCTACGGGAAGATCCTCGGTGGCTTGCAGCATGTATTCGATGCCGTCCGTTCCCATGACGTTTGCGATCTCGTGCGGGTCGGTGATGACGGTGGTCGTTCCGTGCGGAATGACGGCGTTGGCAAACTCCTTGGGGGAGACGAGCGAACTCTCCAGGTGGATGTGCGCGTCGACAAAGCCGGGCAGCACGAGCTTGCCGCCCATGTCGACCTCGAGTGCGCCCTCGTAATGCTCGCCCATGCCCGCGATGAGCCCCTCGGCTACGGCAATGTCGCCGTGACTGAGCTCATTGCAGAATACATTTACATACGTCGCATTCTTGAGCACAAGGTCGGCCTTCTGCCGGCCGGACGCCACCTCGACGACGTGAAGCTTCTTGTTCAGCTTGCGGTTGATCCTGCCTGCGTAGCTTTCCCGGTATGCCATGCGTGTTCCTCCTTATTTTGTTGTGTTTGACCAGTTTGTGTGATACCTCGTCTGGTTTACTCGGCTATTTTTTATAGGATACTACGTTCTTTTGCACTTGTCCAGCAGAAAAAGCTGAAAGTTATTTAGCGAAACTGACGAAAAGTAAGCTGTCAGCCGACTTTTGAGGCTTCCGTTTACAAACGCGAGCAGATATTGTATAATAAATCAAATAGGGTAATTTGAGATCAGAGCCATTTCCTTCAGGTACAGGATTTTTTCCTGCTTTTGCAGCAAGAGCGCACTGTAAATTCATTCACGATATGCAGAAAGGAGCAAAGCGTATGCGTTCAAGACTTTCCCCGCCTTCTGACCCCTTGAAGCCTCGCCCCTCCTCGGTCATCATATTCGCGGGCAACGCCGTCGTCTTTCTTGTCCTGTCACTTTTGACGCAGCGGATGATCTACAGTTTCCTCTTCGCCGTTACCTTCCTTCTGTTCGTGTATGAGATCGTGGCGCTGTGGAAGCAGAAAAGGACGCAACGCGGTCTGCATCGCCGGGACTATTCCGATGCAGAGTATCGATCGCTGGGCATGACTTGTCCGAAAAAGGGCCGGCGCAGCGCGGTGCAGAGCGCGATCAATGTGCTTTTGTCGCTCGCCGCCGGTGCGATCACACTTTGCAGCTTTACAACAAACGACCCGGCACTCTCTCCCCTTCTTGGTGCCGCCATGCCCTTCCTGCTGATTCTGCTCGACTACAATACCGTCCGCTTTACCTGGCAGGAGATCCGTGGACAGACCTTCCGCCTCAGTGTCTACGCTCTGTCACTCGCGCTGTTTCTCTATCATCTGCTGGCGTATTTTAAAGTTATTTCCCTCCCGCTCCCCGAGGCACTTCGACGCAAACTGACGCTGCTGCTTGGCCTCGCCTTTTCCCCGTTCCTGCTGGTGATGACGTACTATATCATCCGCGATACCTCGCGCCGCGCGAGCGGGAGAACGCTGTGACGCGCACGGAAGAAAATGCGCCGCTCTGGCGCCGACCGTGATGGAGCGGACGCACTCTCAAGCAGACACTTGCTTGTTGCTACCGTCATCACGCTCGTAGATCTTGTTGTTATCGTGGGTATCGGCATATACCTTCTCGCATGCACACAATTTTGCAGTAAAAAAAGCATCGAAAACCGAAGTTTTCGATGCTTTTTGGAGCTGGTGGTGTGACTCGAACACATGACCTGCTGATTACGAATCAGCTGCTCTACCGACTGAGCTACACCAGCGCATCTATTCAAATGCGAGTAAGAGTATATCACAAAGTTTTTTACTCGTCAAGCAATTTCCCAAACTTTTTGAAAGCAGCGGCAAAGCCGTCTCTGCCGCCGCTTTTTCATTTTTTGCGCCGCTTGCGGCGAATGCGGTTGATGTGGCGCTCAAAGTCGCCGCTGCCTATGAGCTCGGCGAGCACATACTGCTCAAAGACCGGCACCGTGCAGGAATAGAACCCCACCTCGCGCCGGAACTGCTCGGAAAGTGCAGGCGGCAGCACCATATAGCCCACGCGCATCGATGGGGCGATGGTCTTGGAAAACGTGTTCATGTAGATGACCGAGCGGTTCGGTTCGAGCGAGAAAAGCGTATCCTCGCTCTTGCTCGACACGCTGAATTCCGAGTCGAAGTCGTCCTCGACGATGTAGCCGCTGCGCTCCTCTGCCCAGCGGAGGTATTCGCGGCGCTTGCCGGCGCTTGCCGTCACAAGGCTCGGAAAGCTGTGGAAGGGCGTCACGTGCAGCACCGTCGCCGCAGCGCGGGAAAGCTCATCGGAACGGATGCCGTCGCTGCCGAGGCGCAGCATCTCGCACCGCACGCCCTGCGCCTGATAGACGCGGCGGATCTTGTCGTAAGACGGGTCTTCGAGCGCGAACACCCGCTCGCGCCCCAGAAGCTGCACGATGAGTCCGTAGAGGTACTCCGCACCCGAGCCGATGACGATCTGCCCCGGCTGCACGCTGATGCCGCGCGAACGGGACAAATACGCCGCGATGGCGCCGCGCAGGCCGGCGCAGCCGTTGTTCGGAGATTTGACAAGAATGCTCTCGCCATATTCGCTGAGCACGCGCCGCATCGTTTTGGCAAGCGACGGGAACGGAAATTCATCTTCCGTGCCGTGCAGGGAAAGCGCGCGGCGATCATTCTCCATCTCAGAGACGGGAAAGCAGTCCGCTGCCGCAAAGCTTACAAAAAAGCCGCTGCGCTCGCGGGACTCAAGGTATCCCTCGTCGCACAAAATGGCCAGCGCATGCTCCACCGTGATAACGCTCACGCCGGTTTCACCTGCGATGAGGCGCTTGCTGGGAAGCTTTGTCCCCAGCGGGTACACGCCGCTCACAATGTCGCGCCGCAGCTGATGATAAAGCTGCAAATACGCGCTTTGCGCGGCGGTCTTATCAATGTGATAATGCATGGTTACGATTCTTTCTCCTGCTCAGGCGCTTCCGCTGCGCGCTGCACGCGCCTGACGTAAAGGTTCGCCCCGTCGTCCTTCTTCACCGCAAGCCGGTAGATGAGGATCCCCGCGCAGACCAGCACCATCACAAAGGAAACCGCCTGCGACACGCGGATGCGCTGGCCAAACAGCGTCCAGTGGAAAAGATACAGGCTGTCGGTGCGCAGCCCCTCGATCCAGAAACGGCCGAGACCATACCAGATGAAGTAAAAGCAGGTGTTCTCCCCGTCGAAGCGGCGGGCGCGGGATACGACAAAATAGAGCAGCAGCAGACCGATCACATTCCACAGGCTCTCATAAAAAAACGTAGGGTGTACGTCCATATACGTCGTGGCCGACGTCCAGAGCCGCATGCGCCAGGGGAGCTCCGTCGCCGCGCCGAAGGCTTCCCGGTTCATAAAGTTGCCCCAGCGGCCGATGGCCTGCCCGATGAAAAGTCCCTGCACGCAGCAGTCCGCCAGCGCCCAGAAGGAGATCTTGCGGCGACGGCTGAAAAGATACGCCGTCAAAAAGCCCGCAATGACGCCGCCGTAGATGGCAAGACCGCCGTCCCAGATGCGGTAGGTCGACGACCAGTTGATCGAGCCGTCGCTCCCGCGGAACAGGTCGAGGTAGAAAAGCACATAGTAAATCCGCGCACCGATGATGGAAAACGGAATGACCCAGAGCACGGTGTCGATGATGTTATCCTCGCTCAGGCCGTATTTCGGTGCCTGCTTCATGCAGAAATAGAGTCCCAGCAGCATGCCTGCGGCGATGATGATACCATACCAGTAGATGCCGTTGCCAATGTCAAGCGCCTTGGACGGCACAGTGAACTGCCAGTCGCCGAAAAGGCCGGGGAAGCTGATGGGTGCGTTGGAAACACTCATAGGACTGTTATCCTTCTTTCTTGGGTTCGATGATGGAAATGGCGCGGCGGCTGTCGGTCAGGTTCTCGCGCAGGAAGCGCTCAACGTCCTCCTTGTCAATGCTCTCGTAGGCTTCGGGGAAGCGGAGCGCGTCGAAACCGCGAAAATATCCGTCGGCAAGCGAAACGGCGATATTTTCAAACGAGTTGAGCGCGCGCAGCGTCGCGCCGAAGCTTGCGCGGCGGATCTGCTCGAAAAACTGCGGGTCGATGCCCTCGCGCACAAGGCGCTGCGCCTCGGAGAGGATCGCGTCGCTGACTTTTTGCGGCTGCTCGCTCTCGCCGCCGGCACACAGGCACGCAACGCCCGGCAGCTGGTCAAAGCCGCCGCCGAAGCTCCCGTTGATGAGTCCCTCGTCGTAAAGGCGCTGATAAAGCGGCGACGAATCACCGAGCAGCACGTCACTCGCCATCTCGCCGATGAGCGACTGGCGCAGAAGATCCCCCTCGTCCGCCTCACACTTGAAGCCGACCAAAAACTGCGGCAGCGCGACCTCCATCTGCGTGACGGTCTCATGCTGCGCAGCCGCGCCGTCCTCTTCCTCGCCGTAGCAGCGCGCGATCTCTTCGCTGCGCTCGCGGGGCAGAACTTCCTCCGCCAGTGCGATCACCACCTGCGGATCAACATTGCCGACGATGCACAGCGCCATGTTGGACGGGCAGTAGAACGCGCGGTGGCAGTCGTACAGCGTTTCCGCCGTGATGCCCGCGATGCTCTCGACCGTGCCGGCGATGGGAACGCGCGCGGGCGAAGAGCGGTACAGGCAGGCAAGAAGCCTTTCGTAGACCTGCCAGTCGGGCGAATCCTCGACCATGCGGATCTCCTGGGCAATGATGCCGCGCTCCTTTTCCACGCTTTCCTCCGTAAAATACGGCACGGAGACGAAGGAGAGCAGAATGCGCAGGTTCTCTTCAAAATGCTCGGTGCAGTCAAAGTAATAGCCCGTCATGGCGTTGGAAGTGAAGGCGTTCGGCTCCGCACCGTTTTGGGAGAGCTGCTGGAGGGCGTTGCCGTCCTCTGTGTCGAACATCTTATGCTCCAAATAATGCGCAATGCCCGCAGGCGTGTCGCACTTTTTGCCGTTCCTGACGAACTGCATGTCCATGCCGCCGTAGCGCGTGGCGAAAAAGGCGTATTTTTTGCGGTGCTGAGGCTTGGGGACAATGAAGATCTTCAGTCCGTTCGGCAGCGTCTTTTCAAGCACCCTTTCCCCGATGCGGGGATAGACTTTTTCATTCATCTTCGCCGTCCTCCTCCCCTGTCAGGAAATACACCGTGTCGAGCGTCAGGCTCTGCGCGGCTGCGGCAATGCGCTCGCCCGTCACGCCCCGCAGCGCCGCGATCAGCTCGTCCGCCGTTTCGCGGATCCCCGTGGCCGCCTGACCGAGAGCGTTCTCCTCCATGCGCCCGGCGCTGTCGCCGCGCGATTCGAGCGAGGCGATGAGGCAAGAGCGCGCGCCTTCGATCTCCCACGGCTCGAATTCGCCGCGCTGCACCGCCTCGAGCTGGGCAAGGATCTCGCGCTTGGCGGTCTCCACATCTCCGTGCTCAATACCGGAGGATACCGTCACGATCCCCTTGGAGCGATGGTACGAGGACGAGGCATAATAGCAGAGGGACAGCTTCTCGCGCACGTTCAAAAAGAGCTTGGAGTTGCTGTATCCGCCGAAGATAAGGTTTGCAAGCATCATCGCGCTCGCGTCGTTCGTTCCTACGCGCCAGCCCATCGAAAGCTTGCCCTGCGTCACGTCCATGCGTTCGGTGATCTCGCGCGGCGTTTCCGGTGCGCTGCACTTTTCCGCAATGACCGGCGGAACGACACGCCCGCGCATGAGCGGCGCAAGTGCGCGGGAAAGCGCGCCTTTGACGCGCTCATAGTCCGCGCTGCCGCAGTAGAAAAGCTCCAAATGCGCCGTAGACAAAAGCTCCTGATAGTAGCGGAAGAGCGTCTGATTCGTGATCTTTTCGACACGCGCGATGGTGCCGAATTTATCCACCCCGTAGCGCTCGCCGCGGCACATCTCCTGCAAAAGGCGAAGGTCTGCATAGTCGCGCTTGTCGTTGATGATGCCGCGGATGGCGTCGACAAGGTTCTGCTTTTCGCTCTCCACATAGTCGCTCAAAAAGCGGCCGTTGCGCGTCACGGGGTCGAGCAGCAGCTCGCCCAAAAGGTCGCACATTGGCTCAAGGAGCTTCTCCCCGCCGGGAACAAATGCCTCGTCGATGAAGCTCGCGGCAAAGCCGATGCACTGGTTCTCGCCCTTTTTGCGCACCGTGCAGCCGATCGACGAGCCGTAAAGCAGGTCGAGCGCGGTGGAAAGCGCGCGCATATCCGGATGCGTCATCGTGCCGCGGCGCAGCACGCTCGGCAGCAGCGCCCCGAAGCTCGCCGTTTTTTCGTCGAGCGGCGTGATGAACTGCATGCTCAGCGTTCCTGTTTTGAATTTATCCGACCGCACATAGTTGAGGCACACCTCAGGTGCGATCTCGCGTCTGACCGGTTCCATCACCGATTCCTCCTGTGATCGATCATTCGAGATTTTATCGTTAGGATACCACGAAACTGTGAATAATTCCACTCTTTTCTGCCCCTTGCGCACGCAGCGATGCAAAAACAGAAGAATTTTCTGCTCCCATGACCTTTTTCTTGCGATTTTTCCTTGACATTTCTGATAAAATCATGTAAACTGATCCTCGTTGTAAAGCGCTAAAACTTTACAGCAGAATCTGCACAAGGAGGAACTTTCCGTGAAAAACCAGACCTTTCGCATGACGATGCTCTTCGACTTTTATGGAGAGCTTCTCACCGACCGCCAGAAGGAATTCTACGATCTCTACTATAACGAGGACCTGTCGCTGTCCGAGATCGCCGAGAACTACGGCATCTCCCGTCAGGGCGTGCGCGACGTCATCGTGCGCGCGGAGAACTACATGACCGAGATCGAAGACAAAACGGGGCTCATCAAGCGCTTCATGCAGCTTCAGCCCCACGCGGAAAAAATCGTAGACGCGGCGCAGCAGATCAAGCAGCTCAACTTCCGCCGGTATGAAGACCGCCAGCTCGAAGAGCTTGCCGGCGTGATCGAGGCCGAGGCGGCGGCACTCAAGGAGTAATCGTTCCATGGCATTTGAAGGACTGAGCGAAAAGCTCAACGCCACATTCAAGCATCTTCGCGGCAAGGGCCGCCTGAGCGAGGAGGACATCAAGCTCGCCATGCGGGAGGTGCGCCTTGCGCTTCTCGAAGCAGACGTGAGCTACAAGGTCGTCAAGGACTTTGTCAAGACTGTCTCCGAGCGCGCCGTCGGCACCGAGGTGCTTGACAGTTTGACCCCTGCCCAGCAGGTCATCAAGATCGTCAGCGAGGAGCTCACCGCGCTCATGGGCGGTGCAAACGCCAAGCTGACCTTTGCTTCCAGACCGCCGACGGTCGTGATGATGGTCGGCTTGCAGGGCGCCGGTAAGACGACGAACGTCGCCAAGCTCGCGGGCTATTTCCGCAAGCAGGGACATCGCCCGCTGCTCACCGCGTGCGACGTGTACCGTCCTGCGGCCATCACGCAGCTGCAGGTCGTCGGAAAGCAACTGAATATCCCCGTTTTCGAGATGGGTCAGATCGATCCTGTCACCATTGCGCAGGAAGCCGTCAAATATGCCGGCGACCACGGCAACGACATCGTGTTTCTCGATACCGCAGGCCGCCTGCACATCGACGAGGCGCTGATGGACGAGCTGAGGCGCGTAAAGGCAGCCGTCAAGCCGACCGAGATCCTGCTCGTGGTCGACGCGATGACCGGTCAGGACGCGGTCAATGCCGCCACCGCCTTCGACGAGGAGCTCGGCATCGACGGCGTGGTGCTCACCAAGCTCGACGGCGATGCCCGCGGCGGTGCAGCGCTCTCCATCCGCGCAGCCACCGGCAAGCCCATCAAGTTCATGGGCACGGGCGAAAAGCTCGACATGATCGAGCCCTTCCACCCTGACCGCATGGCGCAGCGCATTCTCGGCATGGGCGACGTATTGTCGTTCATCGAGCGCGCCGAGCAGAGCATCGACGAGGAGAAAGCAAAAAAGCTTGAGGAAAAGCTCAAGAAGAACCGCTTCACCCTCTCCGATTATTACGACCAGCTCGTCCAGCTCAAGAGCATGGGCAGCTTCGAGCAGCTCGCGGGCATGATGCCCGGCCAGCTGGGCAAGCAGATGGCCAATGCCGAGCTTGACCCGAAGATGATGGCGCACACCGAGGCGATCATCCTCTCGATGACGCCCTATGAGCGCGAGAATCCCGCCGTTCTCGGCGCGAGCCGCAAAAAGCGCATCGCAGCCGGCTGCGGACTTGAGGTCGTGGACGTCAACCGCCTGCTCAAGCAGTTTGAGATGATGCAGGCCATGATCAAGCAGGTCACGCGCGGCGGCAAGATGCCTAAGGGCATGGGCGGCTTCGGCGGCGGCCGGGCGCGCGGTTTCGGACGCAAAAAGCGTTTCAAATAAGTTTCGTTGATCGAGTGCAAGAGCATTTCATCATAAGTCAAAACACATTTATATTTTTTGGAGGTAATTACCATGGTTAAGATTCGTCTGCGCAGAATGGGCGCTAAGAAGGCTCCCTTCTATCGTGTTGTCGTCGCCGATTCCCGCTATCCCCGCGATGGCCGCTTCATCGAAGAGATCGGCACCTACAACCCCTGCGTTTCCCCCGCTGAGATCAAGATCGACGCTGAGCGCGCTCAGGAGTGGATCAAGACCGGCGCTCAGCCCACCGACACGGTCCGTGCGCTGCTGAAGAAAGTCAACGCGCTGTAAGAGCACGGGGTGCAAGAAATGAAAGACTTGCTGCTCTACATCGCCCGCAGCCTTGTTGAGCATCCCGATGACGTCACCGTCACGGAAAAGCAGGGCGCGGACGAGCTTACGTTGGAGCTGCGCGTCGCACCTGACGATATGGGCAAGGTCATTGGCCGTCAGGGTCGTATTGCCAAGGAGATCCGCACGGTCGTCCGGTCCTATGCTCAGCGCACCGGCGTAAAGGTGTCTGTCGACATCGTAGACTGAACCGAAAAAACGTTCCCGGGAACTTCCCGGGAACGTTTTTTATTCTTGCCATCTCCCACCGATTCCGCTATACTGAACAGATAGAACACCTCAAAGGAGAATGACACATGGGTCTCTTTTCCAAAAAGAGCGCGCCGCAGCCGAGCGCGCGCCCGGAATATATTGAAGTCGGACAGATCGTCAACACGCACGGCGTGCGCGGCGAGGTCAAGGTTCAGCCCTGGGACGTGAGCGCAGGGCAGCTGTGCGGCTTCCGCACATTTTATATGGACGGCGAGCCCTTCCGCCCCACGAGCAAGCGCGTACAGGGCGAGATGGTTCTTATGAAGCTCCCCGAGATCGACGATATGGACGCTGCCGCCGCGCTCAAGCGCAAGGTGCTCTCCATTCGCCGCGCAGAGGTACAGCTCAAGCCGGGCGAGCATTTCGACGCGGAGATCGTGGGCATGACCGTGTACAACTACTTCCCCCACACCTACATCGGCACGGTGGTGGACGTGCTCTCCTACCCCGCCCACAAGCTCTACAAGGTCAAAGGAGAAGAAAAGACCTATCTCATTCCCGCAGTCAAGGATATTTTCATCACCAACGTCGATGAAAAGGCGCGCGAGATCAGCGTACACATGATAGAAGGACTGGAAACCGATGAGGATTGATATTTTAACACTTTTCCCCGCCTCGATCGACGCGATGATGAACGTCAGCATTCTCGGGCGCGCGCAGGAGCGCGGATACATCACGATCAAAACGCATCAGATCCGCGACTACACGACCAACAAGCAGATGCAGGTGGACGACTACCCCTATGGCGGCGGACGCGGCGCGGTGATGCAGGCAGACCCCTTGTACCGCTGCTGGGCGCACGTGTGCGAGGAAGCGGGCAGCCGCGGCCACACGATCTACCTTTCCCCCTGCGGGCGCACCTTCACGCAGGCGGTGGCGCGCGAGCTGAAAGAGCGCTATGACCATCTGATTCTCGTCTGCGGCCACTACGAGGGCATCGACCAGCGCTTCATCGACGAGTGCGTGGACGAAGAACTCTCAATGGGAGACTTCGTCGTCACGGGCGGCGAGATCCCCGCCATGGCCGTGACGGACGCCATCTGCCGCATGGTGCCGGGCGTGCTGCCGGAAGAGGAATGCTTCACCGAGGAATCGCACTGGGCAGGGCTTTTGGAATATCCGCAGTATTCCCGTCCCGATGAGTGGCATGGCCGCCGCGTGCCGGACGTGCTGCTCTCCGGCCACCACGAGAATGTGGCCAAATGGCGCAAAAAGGAGAGCTACAAGCGCACGATGCTGCGCCGTCCCGATCTCTGGGCGCAGTTCGACGAAAAGCAGCTCAAGACGAAGAGCGAGAAAAAGGTCCTCACCGAGGCGAAGGCGGAAGCCGAGGCCATCCGCGCCGCCGAAACGGAGAAGGCCGAGGAAACCCCTACGGAAGAATAAAGGAAAAAACGGAACGGTGAAAACCGTTCCGTTTTTTATGTAGTGAAAGGCTCGTCCATCACGCGATGCGCTTCGCGCCGACATAGCGGGAAGCATAGTAGTTTGCGGACAGGCTGTCGATCATGACCTTGCCAACGCTGTAGCGCGCGTGGATGATCTGACCGTTGCCAATGTAGATGCCAACGTGGCCGATGGCGTGGGAGGAATCCGAGAAGAATACCAGATCGCCGGGCTGCAGGTCAGCCTTGGCAACGGCGTAACCGCAGTTTCTGTACTGCGCGGTCGCCGAATGGGGCAGAGAATAGCCAAGCTGTGCGTAAAGGTACATCGTAAAGCCCGAGCAGTCAAAACCGCTGGGGGACGCACCGCCGGAGCGGTAGCGCGTGCCGAGATAGGGCATCGCCATGGAAACGATCTTAGCGCCTACCGTACCGTCGAGGTCGGCAGGATCGCGCAGATATTCACCGAGCAGCCAACCGGTCGTCGCGTCGAACGTGACCTGATACCAGCCGTTCGCTTCACCGACAACGGTGACCTGTTTGCCGCTGACCACCTGCGTGATCTTGTCGTAATTCGTGCCGGGACCCGTGCGCACGTTGATCGTGCCGCCCGTAACGACCATAGAAACGGTCTCCGTCGCAGACACATCTTCTTTTGCGTCTGCCTTGTCCTCAAGCTCTGCCTGCATCTCATCGAGCTTGGCAAGCTCATCTTCGTTGGCGCTCTCGGTCTGAACGGATTCCGTCAGCACCGTCACGCGATCAACGAGATCGCGGATAGAACCATCGTCATAAGCGGCCTGCGCCGAAGAGAGCGGTGCGAGCAGGCTGACGGAAAGCAGACCCGAAAGCAGGAACGATACGCATCGTGAATGATTTCGCATAACTGAGTGATCCTTTCGTAAAAAGAATAGGGGCTGCGCGGCGGCTTTATTTACATCTTGCCGCTCAGCGCACGCTCAAGCCAGATGGAGGCAAATTCCATCGCCTCACCGAGACTGGATTTTTCCGTCGAACGCACTACACGGTCGCGGGAACGCAGGCTTGCGTCCGTCATCTGCAACTGAATGGAAACGCGCTTTGCAAGCGTGATGTCTTTGAGCGGCGCCGTATCAAGCACCTGCATCATCACAATATATTTATCTGCCATCGAGCCGTAGTAGATGAGATTATCCACACGGCGCAGCGGGTGTCCGCGATAAACAAGACCTTCCGTAACTTCTGCCATCTGACTCACTCCTGTCCTTGTAACCGATTTGTAACTTTGTAACCATTTTGTAACCTTTTGCAGTATAGCATTTTTTGCCCCCCTTGTCAACCAGACTGTGGCGAAAAAATGCAGAACCCCACAGAGACCGCACCCGCGGTCTCTGTGGGGCATTGTTCTGTTGCTTTTTTCTTACTTTCCGAGATAGCTGCGCACGAGTGCTTGCAGCAACTCGTCGCGATCCAGCTTGCGGATCAGCGTGCGCGCGCTGTTGTGATTCGTGATATAGGTGGGATCCTCCGAGAGGATATAGCCTACGATCTGATTGATGGGGTTGTAGCCCTTATCTTCCAGCGCGGCATAAACGGTCGTCAGGATGTGGCGGATCTCAGCGTCCTTCTCCTGGGCAACATTAAACTTTCGGGTAAATTCTTCCATTGGGAGAGTCCCTCCTTTCCATATTCACAGTATAGCAACGCAGATCCGAAAAGTAAAGGGAGCGCTGTCAACTGTAACCAAATCGTAATCTTTCCTTATGGAATGCTTAACGAAGCACCGCGCCGCACTCGCTTTCAAGCGAGGCAAGAATGGACTGAACGTCCTCATCTGCCTCTTCACCGGTGAGACTGCGGTCATCTGCGCGCAGCACAAGGTTGAACGCAACGCTCTTCTTCCCGTCGGCAATGCCGGGGCCACGGTAAATGTCAAAGAGAGATACTTCCTTGAGAAGGCCCTTTGCACCGCGGCGAATGCTCTCTTCGAGCGCGCCGACGGTCACCGTCTCATCGCAGACGACGGCAATGTCGCGCGTGACGGCGGGGAACTTCGGCAGCGGCTGATAGACAGGGATATCACCGCGCTTTTCATACATTGCTTCAAAGCTCAGCTCCGCAGCGTAGATCTCGGTATCCACACCGTAGTTCGCCGCAACGAGCGGGTGGATCTGGCCGAACACGCCGAGGAGCGTATCGCCCGCGTAAACGCAGGCGCAGCGGCCGGGGTGATAGGAGGCGTTGTCCGTGCAGGCAACATACTTAACATCGCTGATGCGCAGCTCGTGCAGAAGCGTTTCAATGCTGCCCTTGAAGGAGAAGAAGTCCGCGCCGTCGCCGTAGGCGCCGAGGGAGAGGTACTTTGGCTCGTCGGCAAGGCCGTCCTCACGCGGCAGGTAGATCTTGCCAAGCTCATAGAGGCGCGCGGACTTGTTGCGGTAGCTGAGGTTGCGCGCGACGATCTCGAGCATGCTCGGCAGGATCGTCGTGCGCATGATGGAGGTATCCTCGCCCAGCGGGTTCAGGATCTTGAGAGAATTGCGCAGCGGAGAGTCCTTCGGCATGCGGATCTTGTCATAATAGGTCGGGCTGATGAAGGAGTAAGTGATGATCTCATCGTAGCCCAGCGCGCGCACCGCGCCGCCAATGGCGCGGTCGAAGCGCTGCTGCTCAGAAAAGCCGCCGCGCGTGGTCTCGCCGCGCATGAGCGTGCAGGGGATCTTGTTGTAGCCGTAGAAGCGGGCGACCTCCTCGGCAATGTCGCTGTAATGCTCCACGTCGCCGCGCCAGGAGGGAACGTAAATATCGTCGCCATTCAGGATAAAGCCGAGGGAGACAAGGATCTCGCGCATCAGATCCTCGTCAAGCTCCGTGCCGAGCAGGGCGTTGATCTTTTTCGGCTCAAGCTTAATGCAGGTAGGCGCCTTTTCCTTGGCGACCACGTCCATCACACCGTCGACGACCTCGCCGCAGCCAAGCATCTCCACGAGCTCGCAGGCGCGCTCGACGGCCTTGATGGTATTCATCATGTCGAGGCCCTTTTCATAACGGGAGGAGGCATCGGTGCGCATACCGAGAGCGCTTGCCGTGCGGCGCACGGAAACGCCGTTGAAGTTGGCGGACTCGAAGAGCACCATCGCCGTGTCGCCGACGATCTCGCTGTTTGCGCCGCCCATCACGCCCGCAACGCACACAGGCTTGTGCTCGTCGCAGATGCAGAGCATATTCGGCGTAAGCTTGCGCTCGTTGCCGTCAAGCGTCTCAATGGTCTCGCCCTCGTGCGCGGTGCGCACGATGATGTGGCCGCCCTCGACGCAGCTGAAGTCAAAAGCGTGCATCGGCTGGCCGTATTCGAGCATGACGTAGTTGGTAATATCAACGATGTTGTTGATCGGGCGCACGCCGCTGTTGCGCAGTCTCTCGCGCATCCAGCGCGGGGACGGCGCGATCTTGACGTTTTTCACCATGCGCGCAGTGTAGCGCGGGCAGAGGTCGCCGTCCTCAATGTCAATGTCGACGATCTCCGCGATGCTGCCGCCGCAGCCGTGCGGCTCGGACTCGTGCAGCTTGAGGGGGCGCTTGAAGGTCGCGCTCGCCTCGCGTGCAAGGCCGATAACGCTCAGGCAGTCGGGGCGGTTGGGCGTGATCTCGAACTCGACGATGGAATCATCGAAACCGAGAACGCGCGCCATGTTGAGACCCGGCTCGGCGTCCTCTTCCTGCAAAACGAAGATGCCGTCGGCGATGCAGTGGGGGAACTCCTTCTGCTCGGCGTGCAGATCTTCGAGCGTGCAGATGGTATCGCTCTTGGTGTTGTAGGCAACAAGGTCGCCCTCGTGGAGGTTCGAACAGCGCGTATCGGGCACGGTGGTCGCATCGCCGAGGTCGAGGCAGGTGTGGAACGTGCCGTCGCCCAGCGGGGCGCACTCAAGCACCTTGGCGGCAACCACAGGGCCGTAGACCTTGTCGCCGGGCTTGATGTCGGCGGGAATGGAGGGCTTATCCTTGTCGATGGGGTGATAGTCGTTCAGAATGGCGGCAGGCGTGATAACGGCATAGGGGAAGTCGTGCTCCGCCGTCATGCCAAGCTCCTTGAGCGAGCAGAGCATACCGTCGGACTCGACGCCGCGCAGCGCGCCCTTTTCGATCTTGATGCCGCCGGGCAGATGTGCGCCGGAAAGCGCAGCGGGAACATAGTCGCCCACATGGACGTTCCACGCGCCGGTGACGATCTGCACCGGCTCCGCCTGACCGACGTCGATCTTCACGACCCACATGTGGTCGGAGTTTTCATGGCGCTTCATTTCGAGAATTTTGCCGACGACCACGTTTTTGAGGTTTTCGTCGGGGCGCTCGATGGTCTCGACCTTCGAGCCGGAGAGCGTCATCTCGTCATTGAATTCCTTATCGGTGATATCCTTGAGGTCAACGAATTCGTTGAGCCAATTACTGGATAGGATCATATTGGTATCCTCCTAAGAAGTAACAATCAGATTTTGTTTTTTGTGACGACATGCGCGTCACAAAAAACACCGCTCAGGGTGCGCTCGTACGAGCAAAGCGAGTGCGGCGCAGCACCCTGCGAAAGAGATCGCAGAAAGCGGCTCGCCGCTTTCGCGAGGAATATTA
>DPGF01000048.1:20948-27784 GCA_003522105.1 Oscillibacter sp. | reverse complement strand
GAGGAGCGCATCGAGCTGCTCGAGCAGCGCATCCGCGATCTCGGCATGAATCCCGAGGATTACTGGTGGTACTGCGACCTGCGCCGTTACGGCTCCTGCCGTCACGCGGGCTTCGGCCTCGGCTTCGAGCGCATGGTGATGTATTTGACGGGTATCGGCAACATCCGCGATGTGGAGCTGCATCCCCGCACCGTGGGCAACGCGGACTTTTAATTCTTCAAAAAACAAGGGACACGGAAACCGTGTCCCTTGTTTTTTGAGAATTACACTCCGCTTCGTGCCTTGCCGCCCAAAGGGCGGCTTCGACACGCGCGGAGCGAGAAGAGTTTTTTGGCACGCGCATGTCGCGCCAAAAAACGATTCGAAATCATTTCGCGTCTGCGCGATTTTGCATTTGCGGAACATTTTCCCGCGGTTTGCGTCTATATGGGTATCCGAAAGAAACGAGAGGTGAACTTGAATGAAAAAGCAATCTTCCCTTCTGCTGATCTTGATGCTGCTGCTTGTGCTCGCGGGCTGCGGCGCAAAGTCCGCGCCCACCGAGCCGCCGGAGCTGACGGTGACGAACGCGCAGGGGGCGAGCATCACGGCGATGGGCGGCAGCTACGACTGGGACTATGAGGCCGGCGGCGGCCAGCGCACGGGCGCGATCGCCTGCGGCATGCATCCGCTGGACGAGACGCTCCGCGACAGCACGCCGGCTCTTGAAATGCCCATCGCGGTGTCGGCGTCCTTCTACTACACGGTGACGCTCGATTTCGGCGACTGTGCGCCCGATTCCGTCACCCTGCGGTACTGGAACGAGCAGTGCTGGGGCGACACGCAGGCGACTGCCGAAAAACTGACCGTGCAGCGGCAGGACGACGGAACGTATACTGTTGAGCTGTTCCCGAGCGTCGGTATTTTTGAGGTGGATGCGCAGTGGGACACGGAGGACTACTGCGGCAGGGCGTTCTACTCCTTCTGCACGAAGGCGGCGGAGTGACGATCGAAGTCTCTTCCTCTGGCAGCAACTGAAGCGAACAAAAAAAAGAGAGCGGCATGCCGCTCTCTTTTTTTCGTTATTTCTCGTCGATTGCAAGCCACGTCCGGTCGAAGCCATAGGGCAGAAGCTCGCGGATCGACAGGCGCTTCTCCTCGCCCTTTTTGTTGAGGCAGATGACCTCCATCTCGGGGCCGAACTCGTAGAGCACCTGGCGGCACGCGCCGCAGGGGTAGCAGTAATCGTCGCTGCGCCCGGCGATGACGATGCGCGCAAAGCGGCGGTGCCCCTCGCTCACGGCCTTGAAGGCCGCGGTGCGCTCGGCGCAGTTTGTGAGGCCGTAGCTCGAATTTTCGATGTTGCAGCCGGTGAAGACCGCGCCGTCGTCGCATTCGAGCGCCGCGCCGACGGGAAAGTGGGAATAGGGCACATAGGCCATGTCGAGCATGGCGACGGCCTTGGCTTTCAGCTCGTCAAGCGTCATGGTTTGCCCTCCTTACTGATCCCAGCGCACGCCAAGATCGGGGCGCACGGTAAGGTCAATGATGTCCTTTGCGTCATAGAACTGCTGATACCAGCTCAGCACGCGCTTGCTGCCGCGCAGCGTCGTGCCGTCCGGGTGCAGACGGTCGCAGATGACAGCGGAGATGTCGGGCTTGACGAAGCTAAAAGAGCTGGTGCCGACGCTCGCGAACACACGGAAGCCCTGACTTTGCAGGTACTTGAAGCGCTCGCCGGTGGTGTGCCAGTCGTCGCCGTCGGGACGTCCGCCGTGCGGATAGAACAAAATCTGCGTGGGGCCGACGAGCGAGCCGACCTCGTCCGCCCAGCGCTCGGTGTCGTTGATAATGGTCTGCATCGACTTGCTGTCGAGGCGGATGTGACCCCAGGTGTGGCTGCCGAACGTCCAACCCGTTTCCTTGAGGCGCTCGATGACGGGCTTGACCGCCTCGATCTCGCTCGCGCGATAGGCGTCGAACGCCGGACGGTCGGGGGAATCGGCCGCGATGTCGCGGTCGTCCTGCGTGCGGTAGCCCAGAATGCCGCAATAGCCTGTCAGCGAGAAGATGGCCTTCGCGCCGTTCAGCGAAAAATCAGGGTGCTCGTAGACAAATTCGTCAAGAATGGGCGTCGCGTCGAGCTCCTTGGTCAAAAATGTCTCATTGGTGTACGGATCGGTGCACTGCGCCCAGATCTCGCCGTCCTCACCGACGACGAGCTTGCTCGTGAAGCCCTCGTCGAGCATATACGGATAGTAGTTCACGTCGTCAAAGCTGATGACGAGGGGCTTTTTGCCCTCGGGCAGCATGAGGGTGTTGCGCACCATGTGCGTGCCGGTCTCATCCGTCACCTCGCTCCAAACGTCCTCCATCGCAACGAGAATGTAGCCGCGGTCGTACACAGACTGCAAGATCTTCTTGTACTCGTCCGCCGTGACCATCCAGTCGTCGAGGCCGTAGCGCTGATCCTGCGAGGCATTGCAGTCGTGGAAGGCCCACTGCGGATAGGCGATGACGGGGTGGAAGAAAAGATGCTCCACCACCTGCTCAGGCCCCCACGCCTGCGTGAGCTGATCCTCCGACCAGTAGGTGCGCACCGCGTCGTAGGGGTCGGCGGCGGAGTCGCCGGGCTCGGCGTCGGGATTGTCGTCCACCACGGTGTCGCCGTCGTCGGGCGGGGAATTTTTATCGCCGCAGGCAGTCAGCAGCGAGAGCAGCATCAGCGCGCTGAGCAGCAGCGCCAAAAAACGTTTCATGTCGGATCTCCTTTCCTTTTGTCGCGGATATTATAGCAGACTTCTTTTCTTTTGACTACGCTTTTCGCGGTTTTGTTCCCATTTGTAACTATTTGGCAGCAAACTGCGCGCCGATAACGCGCGCGAGAAAAAATTTCCCGGCGCGTTGCCGCAAAACGTACAATGTCCGCTGCCTTACAGCCTAAAGCTGTAAGGCAAACGATTTGCCTTGCCAATTTTATCAATTGGGGGATCGACATGAAAAAAACCGACAACTATTCCCTCCCGCAGTGGGAGAAGCAGGACTTCATCAAGATGGAGGACTTCAACGACCTGACGCAAAAGACCGACGCGGCGCTCAAGGCGCATGACACGGCGCTCGGGGAAAAGGCCGCCGCCACAGCGTTGGCCGCCGAAGCGGAGAACCGCAGCGCGGCGCTCGCGGCACTGCAAACAGCGCTGTCTGCCGCCATCGGCAGCGGCGGCAAGACCTGCCGCATCATCACCGGCAGCTACACCGGCACGGGGACAACCTCCGTGAGCATTCCCACCCCGTTCTATCCCGTGCTTGCGTTCGTGCAGAGCGCGGGCATGGCCACCGCGCTCTGCCTGTTCCGCAGCGCCGACACAGTGCAGAACAACAAAGACTTCGGTGTGGGCGATGGCAAATCGCTGACCGTCACATGGGGCGCGCGCCAGCTCTCGTGGGTCTGCTCCTCCGGCGGCACCATGAGCAGCATCTATGCGGGCAACAGCAAAAACGTGGAATACCACTATGTGATCGTCGGTTTCGACAACGCAGGCGCTTGAAGCGGACAAAAAAAGAAGACCCCCGAGGGGGTCTTCTTTTTTTGCGTTAGGGATTAGTTAGATGCCGGACTGAGCCTCGAGAGTCTTGCTGTACTGAGTGCCATCCAGCAGGGTAACCACAGCGGTATACTCCTTGCCAGCGGTCAGCGTGCTGGTACCGGTGGCCTTGATGCCATCCGCCAGCGCTTCGACGTTCTCAAGTGCATACACGAGAGTGCCGTCCTTGTTGACGATCTCAACGCTCTTAACAAGCTCCTTCGTCAGAGTATTCTTAAGATCGCTCTTGCCCTCAAACACGACCTCGGCGCCCTTGGCAGCGTCCATCTTGGCGGTGGTGAAGGTAACGTCAAACTTCTCGGACTTGACGGTGATCACAACATCCTTCATGCAGATGCCATCCTCGGACTTCAGCGTGACGGTCAGCTGGTTGCCCTCGAGCTTCACAGTACCTGCGGTCTCGATGTACTCATCAGCCTTACCATCAACGTAATCAGCCATGGGAACGGTCAGGACGTTGTCCTTCAGGGTAGCACCGGTCTTGGCCTTGATATCGTTGACGATATCCTTGTGCTCAACAACGGTGTAGACCTTACCAGCCTCGAACTTGAAGCCGGCGTCGCCCTTGATGGCGTCAGCGCCATCGATGTGATAGTACTTGTCAGCCTCGAAGCCGCCCTTGTCGAGTTTAGCCAGAGCGCGCTCAACGAGCTTGGTGCCGTTGTAGTTGGCAACGGGGTACCAATAATTATCGCCGTTGACCTTGAACTCGCCGAAGGTGACGTCGTCATCGAGAACGAACAGGCACTCGACATCGTCGTCCTTTCTATCGATAACGAGCATGCCCTCAACGACCTTGGTGGTCTGCCACTTCCAGTCGTAGGCCTCGGCCTTATCGCCGGCCTTGAGGTCGGAGGTGTCGGTCAGATCATAGACCTTGTCGAGGTTGCTGTAGATGTTGGACTCGGTGTTCTTGCCCTCATAGCGATACTCGACGGTATCCTTGTTGCCGAGCAGCTCGACGGAAACAAGATCGGTCTCATACGGCGCGGGAGCGAAATCATAGGTCTTGTCGTTGCGCAGGAAGTAGTAGCACACAGTGCCAACGCGGCTTGCGTCATAGGACTCGAACTCCTTGACTTCGCCGTCGGAGGTCACACCGTAGTAGGTGTAGAGCTGGCCAACGCCGCTGGTCCAGGTCTCCTTCTCGCACTTGAAGAGGTACACGAAGTCCTCATACTCGCCCATGGGCATACCGGAGAAGACCACAGCGTCAACGACCTTGTTGTTGCCGCTGGTCTCGAGGTAGCAAACATCGGTGCCGCCACGATAGCTGGGGATACCGGCCTCGTTGGTGTCCTTGCTGTACTTGCCGGTGTTCACGCCGTAGTGCATGTCGACCTTCTTGCTGGGGGTCTTCTCAAAGTTGGTGGAGTGGGGAGTACCATAGAAGTAGAACGCAACGGTATCCTCAATGACGGCCTTTCTGCTAGCCTGACGGAAGTCCATGGCGGCAGAACCCTTAGTGTAGTCCACAGCGAGCCACTCGCCATTGTCGCCGTGAGCGATGTGGTTGAACGCCTTGATCGTGTAGACCTTGTCCTTCACGGTGTACTCGACCAGAGTGCCGAGGTCGATGTAGTTGCCGGTAGCGGCGGGCTGGCCGATGTAGTCGTTCTTGCTGTCCTTGACATCATAGAAGTCGGGGAAGTTGATCTCGTCAGCGCAGTCCTCATCGACCAGAACGTAACCGGTCTCGGTGCCGTCGGTCAGGAGGAGGTTGACATAGTACTCGATGGTGTTGTGCTTCTCACCCAGGACGCTGTAGCTGTCGATGACCATAGCGTACTTGGCAACATCAGCAGTAGCGAGAGTGTAAGCAACGTAGCCGCCGCGATCGAGGTAGATGGTGGCGTCAGTGTCGAAGGTGTCACGGTTCTTGGAGAACAGAGGAACGTTATCCTCGTGATCCTTCAGGCCGGACTGCTCATAGTCCTTGTCAGCGAAGGTGATGTAAGCATCGCCCTTGGTGGGGATGGTGTACTTGGTCTTCTGGCCGTTGATGGGAGCGAGCTCCTCATAGTAACGGACAGCGTCGGCCATGTCGACGAAGGTGAAGACGTCACCCTTGACCAGATCCTCGTAACCGGAGACCTCGTCCTTGTCGTACTTCACGCCCTGGATCTTGACCTCGTCGCCCTTGACGACGTAGTCAGCTTCCATGTAGTCAACGGTGGGGTTGATCACGATAACGGTGTCGATATCGCCATCGGCGTCGATATCATAGAGAGCCTTCTCGGAGCCCTTGACTGCGAGAGCAGCCTTAATGTCATCAGCCTTGACTTCCTTACCGTTCAGGAAGTAGTTCATGTCGCCTTCCTTGGCGATGAAGTCGGACTTATCCTTGTTGGTCCAGTTGACGTTCCAGCTCTCATACTTGGTGGCGAGCAGGCTGTCATCATAGAACACGTCGGTGATCACGCTGCCCTTGGAGGTCCAGACGTGACCGTAACGGCCGGCGTCGAAGATGTCCTGGTCAGCGACCTTAACGGTATCGTCCTTCTTGGCGAGGTTCTTGCCGGCGATCTGCATGTTCTTGAACTTGGTGCCGTAGTCGTTAGCGGTGACATAACCGGTAACGCGGTCGAGCTCGAAGTTCTTGGAACCCAGGGTCTCGTTCTTGGCGAAGATCTTGTTGTCAGCCTTCTCGTTCAGGCCAACGTTCTGATAGCCGAACGCAGCGGTGTAGGTGACCATGGGAACGTTGATGGACTGGAACAGCAGCTCAGCAACCACTTCACGGGTAGCGGGAGCGTTGAGGTCCACGCCCTTGACGTTGTCAAGGATGCCCTGACGCTCAGCGATCTCAGCAACGTGGAGCGCCCAGTCAGCGCCGGTGAACTCGTTCTTCTGATCGTAACCGACAGCGCGGAGGATCATGGCAAGAACTTCATAACCGGTGACCTTGCCGGAGGGGACGAAGGTGCCGTTGGGATAGCCCTTGACGAGAGCGGCGTTGGCGCAGTAGCCGATGTAGCCCTTGGCCCAACCGGCGCCGGCCATGTCACCGAACTTGTTGTAGGTCTCATAGTTCTTGACATAGGCGTCCTTCACGTCACCGGTGTAGATGCGATAGACGATCGCAGCCACCTCGGCACGAGTGATGGCGTTCTTCGGCTGGAAGCTGAAGGTGCCATCTTTCTCTTCGTAGCCCTTGAAGACGCCAAGACCGTTGAGAACGGCAGCAGACTCGGCGTAGGTCTCGTCGATGTCCTTGACATCCTTAAAAGCTGCGTTGGCGCTGACGGCCAG
>DPGF01000048.1:0-20667 GCA_003522105.1 Oscillibacter sp. | reverse complement strand
TAAATTTCCATCTTTCCGGAGGCAGTCAAGCGGCGGCGCGGCGGCCCTTCCGGGTGGCGGTCAAAAAACGAAGATGCTCAAAAAATTGCAAAACTTTTCGATTTCTGCCATTTTCACGCCGTTTTGCGGAGAAAACTGCCGTTTTGGTCGTTATCGTATCCCCTTAGGAAAATTGATTTTCCTTGCCGCGCAAGGCGCGGCGGCGTTTCCGGGTAGCGGTTTGGTAGCGCGGCGGCGGAATTCGGACGGTTCCGACGGAGAAAAGCCCTTGCGCGGCAAGGGCTTGCGGGCGCGGGGATCGGGTAGCGGTGTGGTAGCGGGCGGCGGCGCGGCGCGGGCGCGAAAAATGAGTAAATTTGCATGATTTTGGGGTGGTTGTACGGTTTTGTGCAAGGAGGACGGGCGGCGGCCGCATGATTGAGCGGGGATCTTCCATTTTCGGCAGGCCGCAGCCGGAAATACGGAAATTGCCCGCCCGGAGCGCCCTGCGCGGCGGCGCGGACACTTAATAACACGCCGCCTGACCGCCGCGCGGGGTCTGCGCTTCGAAAAATGATGATAATGATTTGATAATTATATATGTATATAGTAGCGGATAACGGCGAAAAGGCGGGTATTATGTCAAGCTGTAACGAAGCGCGCGCTTTGTTACAAGTGTGTTACAGATGGGGCGAAATCGTTGACTTGATTTTTTGGGTGTGGTAAGGTGACAGTGCAGAAAGGGTGGGGAACGGTGCGTTCCCGACTTAGTTACGGGATCGGCATGCCACGGTAAGTAAGCCGAGAATCGCCGAAACTTGCTCCTTTCTGACAAACGAACCATCTGTAAGGGGATACGATATCCACCAAATCGCACGATTTCAAGCGTTTTTCTGTAAGAACCGCTACCAAATCAGTAAGTTTTGCAACTTTTGAAGAGGTTTCGGATTTTGCCGGCTACCGCGGGGAGGACGCGATTTTGCGGAAAATCGCCTCCGGAAAGATGGAAATTTATGAAAGGAGAGTAACATCTATGAAAAAGTTACTCGCAATGGTGCTGGCTCTGGTCATGACTCTGTCTCTGGCCGTCAGCGCCAACGCAGCCTTTAAGGATGTCAAGGACATTGACGAGACTTATGCTGAAGCCGTCGAAGTTCTCACTGGCATGAAGGTCTTTAAGGGCTACGAAGATGGCTCCTTCCTCCCGAAGAACGCCATCACCCGCGCCGAGGTGGCTGCGATCGTCTATCGCATCTACACCACCGACGTGAAGGACACCTATGTCAAGAACTATGAGACCTACAACAAGTTCGCTGACATGGCAGGCGCCGGCTGGGCCAAGGGCTACATCGGCTACTGCGCCAACGCTGCTCTCGTCAAGGGTTATCCCGACGGCAACTTCAAGCCCTCCGGCAAGGTCACGGGCTACGAAGTCCTCGCGATGATCCTCCGCGCTGTCGGTTACGATCAGAAGGGCGAGTTCACCGGTGCTGACTGGGCGCTGCATGTTGCTCAGATCGCTGAGCAGGCCGGCGTTCTGAAGAACGTCAAGGGTGTTGACCTCAACGCTCCTGCTACCCGCGAGCTGGTCTCCGAGCTGCTGTTCCAGTCCATTCAGGTTCCCATGGTCACCTACACCGCTGCGTTCGGCTATCAGAACGTCAGCCTGACCGGCGACAAGGATAAGAACCTCCTCAAGAACAACGCCACCATCGGCTACAAGAACTTCGGCCTCATCTGCGGTGAGGACGAGGACGAGTGGGGCCGTCCCACCAAGGTTTGGGCCAACGACGTGAACGAGAGCGGCAAGTACGAGTCCAGCAAGGATTCCGCATACGCCACCATCGCTTACAAGGCTGACGCTTCCTTCCAGGCTGCTACCGCTCAGTGCGACATTCTCAAGGAGCTCGGCACCAAGAAGGACGTCAAGGGCAACCTGATCGTCAACGGTCAGAAGCTCGACGCCGTCACCCTGAAGGACGTCACCGGCAAGGTCGGCGCTCAGGGCCGCCAGATCGAGGTCTTCTACAAGTACAATGACGCCGGCGATACCCGCGTTGTCATGATCGACACCTTCCTCGCTTATGTCGACGGTACTGCCGAGGCCAAGTTCGACAAGAACGGCCACATGACCACCCCCTACACCATGACCCTCTATGTCTACGATCAGGAGAACGAGGGCCGCAAGGTCGTGCTCGAGGACAAGGATGAAGCGTTCACCTACGAAGAGGGCGACTATGTTCTCGTCAACGCCTACACCGATAAGGTGAACAGCGCCAATGAGAGCGGCAATGTTCTCAACAACAAGGATCAGTACGTCGAGGTCATCGGCAAGGCCGAGTCCTTCGTCGGCGCTCAGACCAAGATCTGGAAGAACGCCGCACAGCACACTGTTGCTGACAAGGTCTATGACGACGCCTACAAGTTCCTCCTCAACGAGGCTGGTTCCACCGGCACCACCGCCTACACCTGGTTCCTCGACCAGTTCGGCAACCTGATCGGCGCTGTTAAGGTCGACAACTCCAGCTATGCTGTCCTGAAGGACATCATCTGGAAGGACGGCAAGCCCGGCGCTGCTTATGCAACGCTCGTCTACATGGACGGTACCGAGAAGGAAGATGTTGAAGTCAGCTACATTGACGGTATCAAGGATCCCAAGGAAGAGAATGTCCCCGGTAATGTCGGCGATTTCGTCGAGAAATACGATGATAGCATCGTTGTGAAAAACGAGATGGACGTTCTGTTTGCTCATAACTACGCCTATGTCTCCGCTTCCAGCCGCTACAACAAATATTATGAGGGCATCGCTCTCTTCCGCGTTGACGCGCTGAAGGACGGCGATGTTGAGCTCAACGGCTATGGCATCATCGACCATGCTAAGGGTGTGACCCTGAAGAAGGACGCTTCCTCCGTTCTGCTGGATCGCAACACCAAGATCAACCTCAACAGCAACACCCAGTTCCTTGTCCGCAGCGAGAACGACAAGGGCGAGTGGATCTACACCCCGTACACCCGCAGCAACCTGCCCGACTTTGCTGAGAACTCTGTTGAGCTCTACTACTACGTCGGCGGCGACGGCTATGCCAAGTACGTCTACGTGAAGAACGCGACCCTCGAGGCCGACCTCGGCACCCACGCCTTTATCCCGCAGGGCAGCTACGGCCTGAACGTTGAAAAGGGCGTCTGGGAGATGGATGTCGTGATCGACGGCGTCGAGCGCACCATCCGCATCACCGACAAGAATCTTGTCGAGTATCTCTCCGAGAACACCGGCAAGCTGTTCCACGTTGAGTTCTCTGATCGGTACAACAACACCACCAAGTATGGTGAAGTCGTCGATGCTACCCTCGTGAACGAGGAGTGGGATTCCGATGGCAATAGCAGCGTTGATCACGACGGTTACGACTGCGACTACATCACCTACTACGATCTGAGCAAGGCTGAGGTTCAGCAGATCGCCAAGGGCATCAAGGCCGGCACGATCTACTCCCCCAACTCCGAGCACAACTGGCAGATCACCGACAAGACCGTGTTCATCAACCAGAAGGGCAACGAGATCAAGAGCCTCGACAACGTCGTTCTTGAGGATCACGACATCTGGGTCATCGGCAGCACCGAGAAGGGCTCCTATGAGCACGCTCTGGTCGTCTACGTTGGCGAGAAGCTCGACAAGAGCGTCGCGCTCGATGTGACTGTCAGCGCCAAGGAAGGCACCATCACTGTTGATAAGGACGATCCCGCTCAGATTAAATTCACCTCCGTGGTGGATGGCGTTAAGGCCACTCTGACCTACACCGCCAACGATGATAACAGTGTCATCCTTTACGCTGGTGATAAGACCGCTCTTAAGTCTGTGGATGTCGAGGCTACCAAGGGCCAGGACTCCAAGAAGGTTACCGTTTACAACGAAGCCGGTACTGAGCACAAGGACTACTTCATCACGCTCGAGTGGCCTGTCCATGCCAATGTGATCACCATTACCATTGGTAACGTCACCATGGATACCCAGAAGGGCTGCGAAGTCAATTTCACTCTCGCTGACAAGGACAATGCTGTGGCCTTCACGGCCGCTATGGTCAAGGTGAAGCTCGTCAACGAGAAGGGTCAGGATGTCTACACCAACGCTGACATTGCTGAGACTGAAAACGGTTTCAAGGCCACTATGCCTTGCACCCTGACTGCAAATGCTTCTTACAAGGTCGTTATCACCGTTGACGCTGGCAACGGCCTGACTGCTACGGAGCATAGTGAATACATCGAGGCTCAGACCGCGATTACGCCTGCTCCGTGATTGGAACTCCAATCATGTAGTTAAAAACTAAGTAAATAGTTTTTCAGCCCCGAGGGATTTTCCCTCGGGGCTGTTTTTTTGCTCTGCGCGGCATTATGCGTCCTCGGCCGTCTTGTCGTAGCCGAGAATGACATAGGAATAGACCGTGTCGCCGCTGTTGAACTGCGCGGCGGGACGGCCGCCGCTGCTGTACCACGAAAGCGAGGTATCGCCCCAGCTGAGCTCCAGAAATTCCGTCGTATTGGTCGCGCTGCGCCCGAGACTGACCTTGGTATACGGCCGGAAGAGGACGGTCGGCAGCACCGCGTTGTAGCTCGAGGGCGGCGCGCAGATGATCGCCAGCACGGGCGCGAAACCGCAGTCCAGCGTGGTGGGATTTTCCGCGCCGACCGTGTCGGTGCCGGTGTAGGTGCCCCACTTTACGCGGCAGTTGTGCCCCGCCGCGCCGAGGTTTTTGCTGAGCGCGGCGTCGGCTTCGCCGCGCGCGGCAATTTCCGCATTCAGTCCGGTCGCTGTCGCGTCGGCGTTCGCCTTGAGCGCCGCGTCGGTCTTTTGCGTCAGGTCGTTAAAGTCCTCCATCTTGATGAAGTCCTGCTTCTCCCACTGCGGGAGGGAATAGTTGTCGGTTTTTTTCATGCCTCATTCTCCTTCTTGCTCAAAAATAAAACCCCCGCCTGCGGCGGGGGTTCATGCTTAGTAAGCATGAAGGGGGGTGTTGCACGAAACGCGGCAAGGGCGGGAAAAAGTTTACAAATCGCCCGACATGAAGCCGCCGCGCAGCCAGCGGGCGAGGTCGGCCGGCGAGCCGGGCACGCCGACGGTGAAGCTGTAATCCGTTGTGAATATAGACAAAAACCCAGAACGAGTTTTCACTATAAGTAAAAAAATCCATTTATGCTAAAAATGGTGTTGACAAATTATGACAGAATTGTAAAATATAGTTAAAGAAAAGATAGGAGAACACAAATGACACTTGGCGCACAGCTCAAAACGGCACGGGAAAAGAAGGGATACACGCTAAAACAGCTTTCCGAAATATCCGGACTTTCGATTGGATTCATCAGTCAGGTTGAGCGCGGGCAGACCGATCCGTCGCTTTCTTCACTAAAGAATCTTGCGACGTCGCTGGATCTCAAGCTCCGTGACCTGTTTGACCCGGATGAAGCGGCGCATGTCCTTGTCCGGCGCGGCGAGGGCAATATGCTGAAAATCGACGCGAAAGTGCAGTGCGAGCTGCTGGCCTCGTCGCTGACGAAAACGATGGAGCCGATGATCAAGTCGATCATGCCGGGCGGCGAGAGTGGACTTGTCAGCGCGCACGCGGGTGAGGAGTTTATCTATGTGCTTGAGGGCGTACTTCAGGTGCAGTTGGACGAGAACTTTTACTTTTTGGAAAAGGGCGACAGCGTGTACTTTCAGGCAAATCAGACCCACGCATGGAGAAACGTAGGCGACAAAGAGTGCCTTGCGATGTGGGTGATGACACCACCTTGTTATAGCTAAAAAGGGTGCATCTTGCTATGCACTTTTTTTACCAATAACTTTTTTACAAATACTAAAAAGTTTTACCATTATAGAATCGAATGATGCCGTTTGAAAACGTGAAATAACTTATTTCGGACAGAAGAGAGCGGCTCTCTGTTAATAAAAAACTAATTGGAGGATCACTTATGAAAAAGCTGTTAGCACTTGTTCTGGCTTTGGCCATGACGCTGTCTCTGGCCGCGTGCGGTCAGAAAGGGGAGACGCCGTCCGGCGATGGCAACGACGGAGCGGAAAAGGTGACGCTGCAGATCGGTTTCACCACTGCGGAAGACCCGAACGACCCCTACTACTATGCCGCCAATGAGATGGCGCGCATTCTTGAAGAGAAGAGCGGCGGCACGATGGAGGTCAAGCTCTTCGCCAACGGCCAGCTCGGTCAAGAGCGCGAGATGTTCGAGGGTATGCAGATGGGCACGGTCGAGATGGCCGTTATGACCAACTCCTACGTCAGCAACTTCGTTTCCGCGTGCGGCGCGCTCGACCTGCCGTTTGTCTTCGAGAGCGTCGATCAGGCGATGGAAGTCCTGAACGGTGACTTCGGGCAGCAGTTGTTTGACGCGTTCGACACCGTCGGTGTTGTGCCTCTGTCCTGGGGCGTCGGCGGTTTCCGCAACCTGACCACTGCAAGCAAGCCGGTCGCCACGCCGGACGATCTCAAGGGCATGAAGATCCGCTGCCTTGAGAACAACACCTACATGAACACCTATTCTGCGCTGGGCGCCAACCCCACCCCAATGGCTTGGTCCGAGACGATCCCTGGCCTGCAGCAGAAGACGGTCGAGGGTCTTGATGCCAGTATCAGTGTACTTTATACCAGTGGTTTCGCCGATATTTGCGATTACCTCTCTCTGACGAATCAGTTTTTTGCGGCCATCCTGATCTGCATTTCTGAGACCGAGTGGAACAAGCTGACCGAACAGCAGCAGACCTGGCTGCGCGAGGCTGCCACCGAGGCCTGCGCCCTTCAGGCGGACTTCCAGGTTCAGGCCGATGAGGATAACCTTGCGAAGATGGAAGAGGCCGGCATGACGATCATCCGTGACGTCGATTACGATGCGTTCAAGGCGAAGCTCGGCGACTTCTATGACAGCATGAAGGATTCTATCGGCGCTGAGCATGTTGACGCCCTATTTGCGGCAATTTCCTAACTGATAAAAAAGTGTGAAACATTGAGAGCTTTGCTGTAAAAGCTCGACAGTCAACGCGGCTGCGGCGGATCGCCTGCCGCAGCCGCGTTTGAAGGAGGAGTTACCATCGTGGAAAATAAGCCAAAGGGAGCATTGTCCCAGATCTCCAAGGTTGTCGACAGCGCGATCGACTGGATCATTGTGATCATGTTTGCGTCGCTGATCGTCAGCTGCGTGACGCAGGTATTTATGCGTTCAATTTTAAATGACTCTCCACCGTGGACGGAAGAGCTGGCAAGATATTCGTTTATGTACGTCAACTTTATTGGCGCAGTGATCTGTGTGCGCGAAAAGTCGCACGCGCGTGTAACGGTGATCCTGGACGCACTGAGCGGTACGGCGCGCAAGGTGCTTGAGGTGATCGCTGATTTGGTGACCCTGTTTGTAAGCTATGTAATGATCCGTTATGGCACAATGTGCGTGATTCAGGTGGCTGCGCAGCGCAGCCCCGCGATGCGGATCTGCATGTCGTTCGTTTACTTTTGCATTCCCCTTGCAGGCGTGTTTATCGCAGCAGAGGCGATCCTCAGCCTGTATCGAAATATTAGAGCAAAGAAAGAGGAGGTCGAGGAATAATGGGTGGTGCAGGAATCCTGTTTGTGGCCATGTTCGGCCTGATCTTCCTAGGAGTGCCTGTTGCATTTTCCATTGCAGCGTCTTCTTCAATTTTTCTGCTGATCACACAGATGAAGCCGCTGATGCTGGTGCCACAGAGAATGCTCACGGGTCTGGATTCATTCCCGTATCTGGCGATCCCGCTGTTTGTGCTGGTTGGTAACCTGATGGAAACGGGCGGTATCAGCCGCAGAATGGTGCGCTGGGCAAGAAGCCTTGTGGGCTCTCAGCCGGGCGGCCTCGGCACTGTGGCAGTTCTGGCGTGCGCGCTGTTTGCAGCACTGACTGGTTCCGCGCCGGCGACGGTTGCGGCCATCGGCTCGATCATGATCCCATCCATGGTGGAAAACGGCTATGAAAAAAGAACCGCAGCTGGCCTATGTGCAGCCGCAGGCGCCCTTGGCCCTATCATCCCGCCGAGCATCACGATGATCGTTTTCGGCGTGACGATGTCGGTCTCCATCCCGGCGATGTTCTTAGGCGGCGTAATCCCCGGCATTGTGATTGCGCTGTGCCTGGTCGCAGGTAACATCGTCTATGCGCTGACGCATCCTGAGGTCATGGCGCACCGCAACCGAGAGAAGTTTTCATTTCGCGAGTTTTGGAATGCGACAAAGCAGGCATTTTTTGCATTAATGCTTCCGGTGATTATTTTGGGCGGCATTTATGCGGGCTACTTCACACCGACAGAGTCGGCGGCTGTTGGTACGGTTTATGCAATTTGCATCGGCTTCCTCTACAAGGAACTGAAGGTAAGGGACTTTAAGGCGATTCTGGTCAAGAGTGCCAAGACATCGGCGATGGTCTGCTTTATCATCTCTACGGCGAATATTCTCTCCTGGATCCTGGCCTCTACGCAGGCGTCCACGGCAGTCGTCAACTGGCTGATGCAGTTTGTGAACAGCGAGTTTACCTTCCTACTGGTGATGAACCTGTTCCTGCTGTTTGTCGGCGCGCTGCTCGATCAGGGCGCGGCAGTTATCATCATCTGCCCGATGCTCTTCTCACTGGGAACAGCGCTTGGCCTGAAGCCGCTCCACCTCGGCGTGGTGATGTGCATCAATCTGGTGCTGGGCAATGTTACGCCGCCGTTCGGCTATAACCTGTTTACGGCCAGCTCGATCACAGGACTTAAATTCAACGAGATCGTCAAGGGTATCTTCCCGTTCTTACTGGTGGAGATCGTCCTTCTGTTTGTATTTGCATACTGTGAGCCACTGATCACATGGCTGCCAACGCTTGCGGGTTATTAAGGAGGCAAAGCGATGACAATTCATGAGCAGATCATTCAAGAAGCAAATAACATTTCCGAGCAGGTGATCGCGTGGCGCAGAGATATCCACGCGCATCCGGAAATGTCCAACATGGAGTTTCGCACGAGCAAGCTTGTTGCGGCTCATCTCAAGAGCCTGAATTTTGACGAGGTCTATGAAGGTCTTGCCGGTGGAACCGGCGTGATCGGTATTTTGCACGGTATGCAGAACGGCCCGACAGTCGGCATGCGCTTTGACATGGACGCACAGGCCGTGAAAGAGATGACCGGACTGCCGTTTGCCTCTACACAGACTTGCCAGTGGGGCGGGGAGACCGTGCCGGTCATGCACTGCTGCGGACACGATGTACATACCTCAATGGGTATGGCCACGGCGGTGATCCTCACCCATCTGAAAGACAAGCTGCACGGAAAAGTGATGTTTGTCTTCCAGCCGGCAGAGGAGGGCCCTTCGCCCGGATGGGTGGGACGTCATGGCGCGGATGCGATCATGCACGAAAAGGTATTTGAAGAGAATAAGCCAGCGGCGATGTTTACGCTGCATATTGACCCCAATCAGCCGATCGGAACAGCGGGTGAGCTTGCGTTTATGCCGGGGCAGACCTGCATGGCGATCTCGTCGTTTTCCATTGAGCTGGAAGGCATCGGGGGACATAACGCAAAGCCTTGGGTCGGTATTGATACGCTGCTCCCCGGCGCACAGATTTTGCAGGGGCTGCAGAATATTGTGACGCGCAATGTAAATCCAAACACCAATCAGGTCGTTTTGACGGTTGGCCAGTTTCTCGGTGGCACGAAGTATAACGTGATCGCAGATCACACAGTGCTCAGAGGTGCCTGCCGCTTTACAGATTATTCGACGAGAGTATATTTGGAAAACCGCGTGGCAGAGGTTGTATCCGGTATTGCCGCGGCTGGCAATGTAAAATCCAAATTGACGTGGGATATGCATTACCCGCCGAACTTTAACAATGCCGAATTGATGAAGAAGATGGTGCCTCAGATCGAAGAGACGCTTGGCCGGGGCCGAGTGACTTCGGCCAAGGAGCGCTGCGCGCAGTTCCCTGATGATTTTTCTTACTACACGCTGCAGATCCCTAGCATCTATGCGATGCTGAGCTGCGCGCCGGACAGCGGAGATCCGAAAAAGGTGGCGGGACTGCATACGGCGGACCTAATGGTCAATGAAAAGTGTATTCTGGAGGGTGTGAAAGCGGCTTCGACTTTTGCACTCTGCTATGCGGGAGAAGATGAGGAAGACAAAGAATGATACAGGAGATCACTCAAGCAATTGACGCTTATTTTGCTCAGCCGCTTGCGCAGACGGATATTTATTATGCGGATGCAAGACGCACCGTGAGCGCGAACGGAAGACTTGTTTACACGTCGGCGGAGCAAATGCAGCCCGTTGGGAAGGATTGGGAGCTGATCCTGTTTGACAGGATTGGAGATGATTTGTGCTATGCGCATGTCGGATACCCGAATGAAAACGAGTACTGTCACGAGGTGCTGGCATTTTTGAAGATCAAGTCCGAATGGAAGCTTACAGCCATTTTGCAGGCAGAAACAGATACTAAGTACCGGAATGTCTGTCCTGAGTCCGCAGATGAGGTCGAGATCTTCCGTGAGATCGAAAGAAGACTGCTAATCTACAGCGATGCGGTTTATGACCTGGATGCAGATGCGGCACTGACGGCGTTTACACCAGACTGTCACATGATCCATCCGGTGGACAGCGAGCATTTTGCGGACGTGAACTGCGACGTGTTCCGCGAGCGCTGGAGCGGTGTGCCGCATCCGAAAACACTGGGACTGCCGAAGTATTCCCGCATCTATCATGTCGAATTGATCGATGAATACACCGCGGTGGCAAAGATCGGCATGGCGAAGTTGAACGATCATTTTAACGACTATCTTTTCTGCGTCAAAGAGAACGGCAGCTGGATGATCACGCAGAAGCTGACGGAGTCCGTCTGGAAAAATCCGGAAACAATCAAAGTGTAAGATTTAGTAGTTCTATCCTGTTCTGTTAGATAGCGGCGCAGCCGGAAGTCGTATTGGAGACTTCCGGCTGTGCTGCATTGTGGGATTTTTCCGTTCTGCTTGAGCGTAGTTTGCAGAAGAAAGTGGTATGGGAATTCAGACTGTTTTTACCGATTTGATAAGACCGTCTGATCACAGAGCATTAGCTCATGTGCCGCTGACATATTGCAGCAGGTAAATATTATGGCGGTGGCTTTACAAATGTCAGACCAGATTGAAAGATTGTATCACATAAGGTTATACCCTGCATAGGTAGCAAGAGACTCCTACATTGATTCATGCAGGAGCCCCTTGCTTTTGAACGACGGGATGGACTCAAATTTTATTGATTGGCTACTACAATTCCTTTTCGCTACGACAGGAACACTGATTATAGCCGATGAAGAATAATCAACGTTTTAAGCTTTGCTGCCCTTCTTTGTACTGCAAAGCATAGAACCGTCACGGCGGAAAATGCCAAATCCGGTAACAATATAAATTGCAGCGGTAATCAGGCCCAGATAGCTCAGCGGGCAGTAGAGCAGATAGCTCCAAGAAGAAACGCCGAGAGCGCCGGCCACGTAAACGGAAAATGTGCTCCAAGGGATCAGAGGAGCAGCGGTGGTACCAGTATCCTCCAGCATTCTGGAGAGATTGCGGCGATCAATGTCGTACTCGTCGAAAATGGGGCCCATCATGGGACCGACAATCGAAAATGTGACAAAGTAAGAACCGGTCAGGGCGTACAGCAGAAAGTGAAGAATGTAGGAGCTTGCCAGTACACTTTTGCGGCCTTTTGCTACCTTCTTGATGAGATCGCAGAGCATATCAAAGACACCGCAGGATTTTAGCGCGCCGCTGAACAGAGCTGCGGCGATAATAACGGCAATGGTGGACATCATATTCAGAAGACCACCGCGGTTCACCATGGAATTGACGATTTCAGAGCCGGTGTCCGCAGAAAAGCCTTTGGCGCAGATGCCGACGATCTCCTGAAAACCACGTCCCTGAATAAGCGCTGCCACAATACCACCGGCAAGAATGCCGATGCCGAAGGTGGGAATGGAGGGCTTCTTCAGTAAGATGAGTACTACGACCAAAATCGGGGGTACCAGAGACAGAATACTCATGTTGAAGTTTGCAGACAGAGTATCCATGATCTCTGTGTAACTTTCGGTGACGACAGAACTGCCGGTGTGATTGATACCCAGAATTGCATATAAGATAATAGAAATGACGAAAGCTGGAGCAGTTGTGTAGAGCATAGAGACGATGTGTTTATAGATGTCAGTGCCGGAAACAGTGGGCGCGAGGATCGTGGTATCGGACAAAGGAGACATTTTGTCACCAATCAGAGCGCCGGTCACAACAGCGCCAATCGTATACATCTCGTTTACGCCAAGGCCCTTGGCAACGCCAATCAAAGCAATGCCCATTGTACCGATCGTACCCCAGGAAGTGCCTGTCATAATGGACATTAGGGAACACAGAATGCATGTGGCAACCAGAAAGATGCTGGGAGAGAGCCATTTGAGACCGTAATACATCAGCATTGGTACAGTGCCTGCGGCCATCCAGGAGCCGATAAGCATGCCGACCAGCATCATAATAAATACGCCAATATAAACGGTGTTGATGGCTTCACCAATATTAACGGAGATGGTTTCCCACTTTGCGCCAGTGGCCTGAGCCAAGAAAATCGTGATAATGCCTACAATCATCAAACTGACGGCAACATTACATTTGATAACGCCGACCATGGTGATCAGTGCAGCGACAGCGCAGATAAGGATCAATGCGGGAGCCAGATAGGAATTTTTCTTTTCTGTCATGGTGATATCCCTCTTTCATTGTATTTTGATCACAGGCTATCTCATAATCGAAACGCATATTTTACTTACACTCTGCCGCAATTGCTCAAAAACGTATATAGCAGTAACCAATGTGCGATTGACATGCAGAGTACAACGGATTATATTATTAGAATAGATTACAAGGGTTCTTGTGAGAGTTCTCTTGGGTCTTGGCCACTGCGAAGCTGCAACTTCGCGGTGGCTTTTTTGCGCGAGTTAGCCGAACGATAACGAACAGGCCAACATTGATCAATTCCCAAACAGCACCTTATCTAGGACATCAATGATGATTTGTGTATTTTCCTCAGTGCTGGTGCTGATACGAAGCCAGTTATTCAGCTTCCAGAGATGTCCACCGCGGGCGACAACGCCATACTTCAACAGTTCGTTGTAGACCTCGCGTACATCACGCTGAACATCCACAAAGATGAAGTTGGCGTAGCTCTTGATGTATTTTAGAGCTCGCTTGTCAAAGTAGGCTTCCATCATTTCGATAGAGCAGCGGTTCAGTGCCTTGGCTGCTTCAATATGATCGTTATCATCTAAAGCGGCCATACCGGCAGCTAAAGCAAAGCAGTTAACGCCAAAGGTCAGCTTAGTGCGGTTCAGCGCTGCGGCAATCTCAGGCGAGGTCATGGCATAACCAATACGGACACCGGCCAGACCGGCAATCTTGGAGAAAGTGCGCAGGATAATCAGAGTCTCTCTTTGGTTCAGATAATGTTGGGTATCCTCATAATCTTCATGGAAAATCGCATAATCAAAGTACGCTTCGTCAAGAATGATCGTAACATGTTCAGGCGTATTTTCAATCAGCCATTTGATTTTATCCTTGGAAACGATATTGCCTGTAGGATTGTTGGGGTTGCAAATAAACAGCAGTTTGGTTCTGCTGGTAACCGCTTTGACCATACCAACCACGTCTACTTCGAAGTCTTCCTTGGTTGGGACAACCACAGGCACGCCGCCCAAAAAGCCTACTTCAGTAGCATATTTGTTATAAGTGCTGGCAGAGACTACGATCTCATCGCCCTCGTTGATAAAGCACTCGGCAAACATTTTCAAAAGCTCGGTACCGCCGTTGCCAAGTACGATATTCTCTACCTTCAAATCATGCTTTTTGGCCAGCTTCTCTTTGAGCTTATAGCCATAGTCATCAGGGTAAAGGTTCATGGTCAAAGCAGCTTCCTGTACAGCCTTGATTGCCAGAGGAGAAGGGCCAAGCGGGTTTTCGTTGGAACCGGCTTTTACGAACTGATCTACGCCAAACTCCCTCTTCATCTCGTCCACGGATTTTCCGGGAACATAGGTGGGCTTTTTAGAAACTTCTCTTCGAAACAACTCTTGAACATTCATGTCAGACGCTCCCTTCTTTCTTTTCAGTAGTCAAATTTTTCATCATTTTTCTCTTCAAGGACTTTGATTGCGTGGTAGGTATACTCTGCATAAGGGATATATACACCGTTATCCTTAGCTTTTTTCAAAAGGACTCCCAACAGCATATCGATTTCCGTATGCTTCTTATTATCCAGATCTTGAAGCGTTGAAAATCGCGTTTGAGGTGCAAAGACCGCTTTATTGGGATCGGAAAGCTCCAGCGGAATATGCAGAGCATCGGCAACACATTTGACCTCTTTTTGAAGCTGAATGCGGATTGCGGCAAGGTGTTCGCTATCGAAATATGCGCCGTAGCCTACTCCAAAAACCGCCTGCGGTAAATTACCCGAAACATTAATCATCAGCTTTTTCCATTGTGCGGCAACAATGTTTGGGACGGCTTCATAGCGAATGCTGGTCTTAGATAGCAGGTTCTCCAGCGCTATAACGCGAGGAGACTTAACACTTGAATCTTTTTCGCCAAACAAAAGTCCTTCCGCCCGTTTAGGGTCGAAAAAGGTTTCATTGCCTCTGTGCTGCACAGAAAAACGAATCATGGAATAGAGCACCTTTTCTGCCCCGATTGCATTAGAAATGATTTCCTCACTGTCAACACCATTGAGAAGACTGATAACTGTCGTCTCAGGGCCGGCGATCGTGCGGATATCCAGCAGGGCTGAAGACAAATTGTAATACTTTACAGCGACAATCAGCAAGTCACAGCCAGCAGCTTCATCGGGCGTTTTTACGTTCAGTGTGTATTTCACACCATTGATCGTCAGGCCGTTGTTCTTCAGTCTTTGCGCCCGCTCGCCATCTGCTGCAACGCAAAAGTTTTGACCGAGAATATCTGACAAGCCCCAAATAAAATAGGAGCCTATACCGCCAGCGCCCAAAAGCACGACAGTTTTTATTTCTTTTGACATCACGCCTGCTCGCTTTCTTCAGAACCGTTGAACTCCGGCATTTCATCGGCCATTACGCCGCCGATGATGTAGCGGTTCTGGGGCAGTTCGTCCACGATGACGCGGACCTGCTTAGGCTTGGTCTCGAAGTTCCGGATCAGGACCTCGGATACATCCACCATCGTTTTTTCAATCAGCTCCTTGGGCTTGCCCATGGGCATTTGAATCGTGCACATATACGGCATATTATTTCACCTTCTTTGAAAAGTCTTTGGGTTTTCCGTCAATCATCAGATGGTGTCCGGCCCAGTTGTCGAGCAGGTGGCAGCGGACATCCTGTTTTCTGCAACCGAAATTTTCACTGAGAATGTCGGAAACCTTGTCCATCAGCGTATTCTTGGCTTCCAGACTGCGCCCGGGGCCGCAGTTGAAAACAACGGTGGGCAGAATTGCCTCTGCGGGCTTGCCGCCCTGATAAACCTTTTCTGGATCAGATTCATATACGCCGACATGAACCATGGTGGGCAGGGTGTTTTCCAGAATATCCGCCGTGGCGGCGTTGATCTCGCGCAGAGATTTTTCCATGGCCTTATCGTCCAGGCCCCGGGGCATGTATACGCGATAAAATGGCATTGGTAAATTCCTCCTCTAATAGTCTGTTTCGATCACATTATACTTGATTTCACCGCGATAGATTGTGGCAAGCGGCGTGAATTTGAGCGGCCCGGGATATGTCAAACCGAAGGCGTCGCGGAAGATGTGTTCACCTTCGGCGATATCCATGATGGTAATGTTGGCAGCCATGCCGCGCTGAAGGCCGACTTCGATATTTTTCATCAGCTTGCCCGGTTCGACAGTGACCTTACGGAGCACCTCGTCCGGACTCATACCCATGGCGACACATTCGCCCATATGGACGTGCAGGCGGCTGGTGTAGGGATCGTTGCTCAGACAGGTCAGGTCGTCGGAGATGATGTCCGGCACAAAGCCCTGAGCAAATGCGGTGCTGGCGACTTCGGCGCTCCAGTTGCGCGAGCCGCGGGAGGAGGAGAAGAGCACGCCGCGCTTTTTTGCTTTCCACGCTTCAGCATAGACTTGGCCATTGTCGTCCAGAATGTTGCCTTTGTTATAAGTATGCTCGAAGACATCGCCGGCCTTAAAATAGTCAATGAATTCAGGCAGCTTTGCGTCGGGGTTGGCGACATGGACAAACATGCGGCAGCCGACATAATCGCAGGTCTCGCGCGCTTTCTTCATCACGTCCAGCGTCAGATCGTGACCGGGGGAATCGTTGTGCCCAATGAGCACCTTGATGCCGACAAGACAATCAGGATTGCTTTCAAATACGGCTTTGATCTTTTCCCTGTTGACCTCGGCTTCAAGGTCTGTGTAGCGGGTGATGCCGCCGCGGCAGTCCGTCTGGCTGGAAAGACCAAGCGCCACGTTGACTGGCATTGGTGCGTTGTCAACATACTGGCGGCGCAGACGGTTGAATGATCCGGCTGCATTGCTACCGAGGTCGATCAGCGAGACAATGCCGCGCTTCCAGACTTCGTCGATCGAATAGGCGAATGGCAGACCGGGCAGCACATGCGCATGAGCGTCGATCAGGCCGGGGATCACATATTTCCCTTCGGCATCGATCACGCGGGAACCGCAGATCTTGGGACGATCCGGCTCAAAGACATCTGCAATGCGGGAGCCGTATATTCCTACATTGCGTTTCTCCTTTACTCCGGTGGACGGGTCCCACACCGTTCCGTTTTTAATCAGTACATCATAGCAGGTGGGATTAAATCCCATAGTACATTCCTCCTTTATGCTTCGCCCTCTACATGAGGCTTGTTTTCAAAATTGACGCGGATGCAGCCAAGGTTATCGCTATAAACGGCTTCAAAGGTATCACCAGGCTTTGCGAGAATGCCACCGGTAAAGGAACCGGAGAGAATCAGCTCGCCCGCTTTGAGCGGCATTCCAACATCCAGCATCCGGTTTGCCAGCCAGATCACACCCTCGGCGGGATGCCCCATCACGCCTGCACCTGTGCCGGATAAACTTTGCATGCCATTGTGAAATACGGTCAGGCCGACTTCTTCAAGGGAAATATCATAGGGACGTACGATCGTATCGCCCAGGATATAGCTGTGGAAAAAGGCGTTGTCGGAGACATTGTCGCAGATGTTTCCATAAAAGTTGTGATAGCGCTTATCCACGATCTCAATGGCGGGGCATATATATTCGGTTGCATCTAAGACATCGTTTCGGGTAAGACCGCGGCGGTCAAGATCGGTGTTAAGCTTAAAGAGAAGCTCAAATTCCACCTTGGGAATGATGCTTTTGCCGTAGGGGACGGTATGACCGTTAAAATGCTGCGCTTCTGCGAAGAGAAAACCGTAATCCGGCTGATCCAGATTGGCCTGCTGACGCATGCCTTTGCTGGTCAGCCCGATTTTTCGCCCGATCACGTGACGGCCTGCCGCCTCGTGGCATTTTTTCAGTTCCATTTGAATGGCGTAGGCATCTTCAATTTTAATATCAGGATATTCCAGCGAAAACGCACCAACTGGCCGGTTGGATTCATATGCGTCGAAAAGACGCTTGCCCAGAATGGAATATAAGGATTGATCCATGGTAACGTCTCCTTCTTAAATCACTTCGATTTCTACAGAGCCGAGCTTGGAAAAAACGGTTTTGATCCGCTGTCCACGCAGAATCTGCGTGGCTGCTGTAATGCTGCCGGTCATAACGATCATACCGGGCACCAACGTTCGGTGTTCCTGCTCCCAAAGCAGATTCGCCAGCTCCGCGACTGCTCTTGCCGGATGACCGAGAATTTCCGCACCGGTTCCGTAGGCCATGTCTTCACCGTTGATGTAGAGCGTTGCGCCAAGCTGCGTCAGATCCAGCCCGTAGGGATCGACCCGACGTGTGCCAAGCACAAACCCGGAGGCAGAGATGTTGTCCGACACGACGTCCGGTCCGGAAAACTTAAAGTTTTCGTAGCGGCTGTCGATGATCTCGAAAGATGGCACGATATATTTCGTTGCACTCAAAACGTCGGGGACGGATACAAACGGCCCTTTCAGCTCTTTTCCAAGGACAAAGGTGATTTCACTTTCAAGTTTGGGGTGAATGAAATGATCGAGCTCAAAGCGGCCTTCGGGAAGCTGGTAGTGCTCGAACAGCCTTCCATAGCTTGGCATCTTGGAGCCCATCTGGCGGCGCTTGGCAAGGCTGGTTGCTCCCATCTTATAGCCCACCAAGCGGTGTCCTTCCGAAAGAACAAGCTGTTCGCGCAAGGCCTGAATATGGTAGCCCTCTGCTCGTGTCAGCTCAGGATACTCCTTCGTGACCATAGGAACCTCGCGATTTGCTTTCTGCGCATCCAGCGTACGCTGTGCAAGCTCCTGATATTGCGATTCAGTCAATTGAAATTCCTCCTTTGGAAAGTTGTTTCGGCGGTGTCTGATTGGATTACTCTTAAATATTGTTTTTGATCTGGCTGATCGTGCCTCTTAGCTGCGAGACCATGAGCTTAATATCCGTCGACAGTGTGACAGCCTGAAAGCCTCTGTGGAAATACTCAGGAACCTCTTCTGAATTCGTAGTGTACATGATCGCGATTTTACCGGCAGCTTCTACCGCGGTGTAGATGCGCTCGACGGCGGACTTGAATTCTACAGTATCAAATACCCCAGGTTGTCCCAATGCAACGGAAAGATCATAGGGCCCGATAAAGATCCCGTCGATGCCATCGATTCTGGCGATCTCTTCGATCTGATCCAGACATTCCTTTGTTTCGCACTGCGGGAAAATCAACGTTTCCCTGTTGCACACGTCAAAGTAGTTTTGCAAACCGTGGTCAGCGAAAGGCTCATACCCGTAGCCGCCGTTGATCCCGACCGCGACGCCGCGCATACCCACGGGATAGTACTTGGCGTAAGACACCAGGTTTTTTACCTCTTCTACCGTGCGGATCTGAGGGATGACCAGACCGTGAGCACCGGCTTCCAGCATCTTCAAAATGGCGGGACGGCTGCAATCCTTTGCCCGAACGAACGGCGTCAGGTCGTGGAGCTTGGCGGCGCGAACCAGATTTTCTACGGCCTCGGTTTCCACAGTCCCGTGCTCTGCATCAATGATGATAAAATCAAGCCCGGTATAGGCGAGTGCCTCCACGGCATTGCCATTCGTTAAAAAACAGAACGTTCCTAAACAGGGGTGTTCGTGATGAACTTTTTCGAGAAATACATTTTTCATTCGGTAACCTCGACAGTAATCTCTTGATTTTCTTTGATCATATTGTTTATTTTAACTGTAACATTGACACGATGAAATGTAAAACATAAATAAAATTGAACTTCACAAAGGAAGAGTTGTGTGGTAAAATTTTGATCGTAAATTTTGGTTACTTTGCAAAGGGGACAACAATGAATATCAGCATGCAGTATTTCCTCGTGGTTGCCGAGGAGTTGAGCATCAGCCGCGCGGCGGAGAGACTTTATGTTTCGCAGCAATGCGTAAGCAGCCATATCAAAAAGCTGGAACAACAGTATTGCGTAGAGTTGTTCGTCAGAAAACCTGCCTTTTGTTTGACGGAAGAGGGGAAAGCACTGCAAAGGAGCCTGCTGAGACAAAAGGTGCTGGAAAGCTCTCTTGCGAAGGAGATGAACGAGATCAGGGGACAGCGTACGAACCGCGTTCGGGCGGGAATTCATAACACGCGCGCAGGATTGCTGCTACCGCTGGTGATCCGCCAGTTTCAGAAATCTTTTCCCAATGTGGTGGTCGAAGTTTATCAGGGCAGCACCAATGAATTTGAGACCATGCTGCTGAATGGGAATTTGGATATTTTTATCGCAACCGACACGATGGAGCGTCCAGAGTTCCGCTGCTTATTTTTGCGTAAAGAGCATAATTATCTCGTGTCGACGGTTTCGCTTTTAGAAAGGCTCGGAATGGGGTCGGTTGCTGTCTCGCATAAGATCGAGGCAGTACAGCTGACAAGACTGCCGTTTATCAGCAGTCTCAGCGGCAGCTACTTGCAGACGAAAATCGACAGCTGGATGGATGAGAGAAGAATCACGATTCAAAAAAACATCGTGGTGGGAACATACCGCACGCAGCTTCTGCTGGCGGCGCAAAATGCGGGCGTTTGTTTTTGCCCGCAGATGCTCTTTCCGCTGATTGCGGACTTGAACCGAAATGCATCGGGAAAGGATCATCTGGTTCCAATCACTGTCGAGGGATTAGACATTCCAACGGAGCTGTCGGTCATTGTTCATAGAGATGCATATCAGTCGGAGATCCTGTCGGCCTTTTCGGCGTCTCTCAAGCAGGCAATATCTACGGCGCTTGGCGCGGATGTTGCGACATGGAGCCTCACAAGGATAGAAGAGAGCAAAACTGATCCTGTTGATACTTGAAAATCAACTGCATTGGCGTAATGCAGTTATGAGATTCCAGAGTAAAAAATGTCTGAGCGCATTGCGCTCAGACATTTTTGATTTCAGATATTGGAAGAAAAAGTAGAACCTGCCGGGTTTACAAATCGCCCGACATGAAGCCGCCGCGCAGCCAGCGGGCGAGGTCGGCCGGCGAGCCGGGCACGCCGACGGTG
>DPGF01000128.1:21407-21586 GCA_003522105.1 Oscillibacter sp. | reverse complement strand
CCCGGCGACAAGGAAGCCGAGGAGAAGTTCAAGGAGATCAACGAGGCGAACGAGGTTTTGAGCGACCCAGACAAGAAGGCGCGCTATGACCAGTTCGGCTTTGCGGGCGTCGACCCGAATTACGGCGCAGGCGCCGGTGGCGGCGCTTACGGCGCGGGCGGGTTCGACTTCGGCGACCT
>DPGF01000128.1:16292-21087 GCA_003522105.1 Oscillibacter sp. | reverse complement strand
GTCAGCATCGACCGCATCGAGCAGTGTCCGGACTGCCACGGTTCGGGTTGCGCCCAGGGCACGACCGCCGAGGTTTGCCCGGATTGCCGCGGCAGCGGCGTGGTTCAGCAGCGCCGCCAGACGCCGCTGGGCTTCATGTCCACCTCGGCTCCCTGCCAGCGCTGCGGCGGCAAGGGTAAGATCATTCATCAGCCCTGCCCCAAGTGCGGCGGCAAGGGCATGATCCGCCACCGCAAGACCATCAAGGTCAGCATTCCTGCGGGCATCGACAACGGGCAGACCATTTCCCTGCGCGCGCAGGGCAACGCGGGCAAAAACGGCGGCCCGGCGGGCGACCTTCTGATCGTTGTTGCCGTGCGGCCGCATGAGATCTTCCGCCGTGAGGGGACGAGCGTCCTCTGCGAGGCGCCCATCACCTTTACGCAGGCGGTGCTTGGCGGAGAGCTGGAGATTCCGACGATCGACGGCAAGGTGAAGTACACGATCCCCGAGGGGACGCAGAGCGGCACGACCTTCCGCTTGAAGGGCAAGGGCATTCCCGGTCTCAACGGCCGCGGCCGCGGCGACCAGTATGTCACCGTGAACATCGAAACGCCGCGCAACCTCAACCGCGAGCAGAAGGAAGCGCTCAGGAAGTTCAGCGAGCTGCTCGGCGAGAAGAATTATGAAGAGCACAAGGGCTTTTTCGGAAAGTTCAAGCTGTAAAGGGTAAAAAATGTATTTATCGGATTATCATACCCACTGTGCGCTTTCGTTCGACTCGAAAACGCCGGTGGAGGACATGGTGCGCGCAGGCATCGCGCAGGGCTTGCAGGAGATGTGCCTGACCGATCATGTGGATCTCTATCGCCCGCGCGAATATACGCACTGGGAGCATGACTTTTCCGCGCGTGCGGAGACCTTTGCGCGCGCGGACCGGATAGCGGAGGGGAAGATCGTCGTGCGCCGCGGCATCGAGCTCGGCGAAGCGATGCGCGACTTTGCCTACGCCGACGAGCTGCTTGCACGCCTTGAGGAGCTGGATTTTGTCATCGGCTCGCAGCATCAGCTCTCGGAAAAGTACGACTGGGACGATCTCTACTTCATGCCCGGCTGCACCGAGCAGGAGGCGAGAGAACAGATCGCCGACTATCTCACGCTTGTGCTGCAAACGGCAAAGTGGGGCAAATTCTCCGTGCTGGGGCACCTGACGCTGCCGCTGCGCTACATGAACGAGAACCACGGTATGCACATGAGCTTCGACGGCTTTGAAGATGAGGTCGCGCAGGTGTTCCGCGCGCTCATTGAAAACGGCTGCGGCATCGAGTGCAACGTGAACCGCGGCAACACGCCGCTGCCGGACGGGAAGTGGCTGAAGCTCTACCGCGAGCTTGGCGGCGAGATCATCACCATCGGCACCGACGCGCACACACCGGAATTTGTCGGCACGCACGTGCGGGAAACGCAGGAGCTTTTGAAGAGCTGCGGGTTCGGCTATGTGTGTACGTTTGAAAAGAAAAAACCGGTTTTTCACAAAATCTGACCGATAAAAGGAGAAAAATTATGAAGATCGCATTGGGCTGTGACCACGGCGGATACGCCATGAAGGAAGACATCAAGAAGCAGCTGGAGGGGCTGGGCCACGAGGTCAAGGACTGCGGCACCTACTCCACCGAGAGCTGCGACTATCCCATCTTCGGCGAGGCTGCCGCGCGTGCCGTGGCAAGCGGGGAGTGCGAGTACGGCATCGTCGTCTGCACGACCGGTATCGGCATCTCCATCGCGGCGAACAAGGTGAACGGCATCCGCTGCGCGCACTGTGCCGATGCGCTCGAAGCGCAGCTCTGCCGCCAGCACAACAACGCCAACATGATGGCCATCGGCGCGGGCTTCACGGGCCCCAAGCTGGCTTCGGCCATGGTCGAGACCTTCCTCTCCACCGCGTTTGAGGGCGGCCGCCATGCCCGCCGCGTTGCGCTGCTCGACGGCATTCAGGGCTGAAGCCGTACAAATTGCGGGAAATCAACAAAAACCGAGAGGTTTTTGTTGATTTTTTGCTTTGCAGAAGGTAACATTGGGGTACGGAAAAAAGGAGGCGAAAGCGGACAATGGCAAGAAAAACGAGCGGAACGAAGGGCTATGCCGGCTATCACGGGCGCAGGCGCGGCAGAGGTGTGCTGGCGGTGCTGCTGGTGGTCGTTTTGTTGCTGGCATGCGGCTTTTTGTTTGCCCAGCGCTATATGGTTTATGAGGCGGACGGCTCCGTCCGCTTTGAGCTCCCATGGGCGAAAAAGACAGCGCAGGACGACACGGCAGACAATAGCGATAGCGGCGACGGGGAAAAGCAGGACGACCTTGAGATCATTGTGGAAAAGCCCGCCATCAAGGATACCCATGCGGTCGAGTTGGACGCTTCGGTGCTCGGCGGCGAGTGGCAGACGGCGCTGGACGGCCTTGACAAGGACGTGAACGCTGTGGCTGTCGAGCTCAAGGACGCAAGCGGCAAGATCTATTACGAGTCCAAGGTGCCCGGCGCGATCGACTGCGGCGCGGTGAGCGGCGGCAGCGCCTCGCGCAGCGCCATTGCGGGTCTGGTGGACTCGGACTATTACACGATCGGGCGCATCAGCACGCTCCACGACAGCCTGTATGCCTACAAGCACATGACGGACGCCGCCGTTTGCCAGCTGACGGGATTCGTCTGGTACGATACGAACAGCACCCACTGGCTCGCACCCGAAAAGCAGGCGGCGCGGCAGTATGTGACCGATCTCGTCACGGAATGCGCACAGATGGGCTTTGACGAGCTGCTGCTCGACGATTTCCACTATCCGCGCGAGGGACGGCTGAGCCGCATCAAGACGGACGAGCGCACGATGACGCAGCAGGAAGCGCTGATGCTGCTTTCGGACGATCTTCATGCCGCGCTGGAGCAGGCGGGCTACAAGGGAAAGCTCTCCGTCAGCGTGGACGCAGACATTGTGCTTGCGGGCAGCGAAGAGAAGTCCGGCATCGTGATGAGCGAGCTTGCGGAGACGTTCGACCGCGTGTATGTAAAGGTGACGGCGGAGCAGCTTGAGAGCGTCACGGAGGCGATGAAGGCCTACGATGTCGAATTTGTCCCCATTGTGGGAGAGGCGACGGACAGCGGCAGCTATCTCATCGAAAAGTAAGAAAAAAGAACCGTCCGATCGGACGGTTCTTTTTTGCTGCTTTATAAGGGGGCGGAAGATCAGCGCGCCATGCGTCGCTCCACGGCTTCGGCGCTCATGGCGGGGTTGATGGTCTCTTCGCTCTCCACCGCGAGGGCGGCGGCTGCCGTGCCGGCGGCGGCGCTTTCCGCGAGCGTTCTGCCGGAGAGGAACGACCAGACGAGTGACGCCATCATCGCGTCGCCCGCGCCGGTGGCGTTGCGCATCTCCGCTTTGCAGATGGGCGCTGCGTGCACTTCGCCGCGCTGTGCGGCGAGCACACCGTCGCCGCCGAGCGACAGGAACACGCGCTGCACGCCCTGATCGAGAAGCGCCTGCGCGGCTTGACGCAGGCTCTCGCCGTCCGTGATCTGTACACCGGAGAGCAGCTCTGCTTCGATGCGGTTGGGCTTGAGCGTGTGCACGCGGGAAAGAAGCCCCCGGAGCTTTTCTGCCTTGACGGTGGAGACGGGGTCGATGAAAATGGGCGCGGTGCAGTGCTCGGTCAGGTACGCGATGGATCCTCGCGGCAGATTTGCGTCGATGACCACAGCAGCCGCGCCGTTGAGAAGATCGAGCTGAGAGGCAAAATAGTCCGGTGTCAGCTTTTCACAGATCTCCATGTCGGACACGGCGATGGCCATATCGCCGTCGCTGTCGCCGACGAAAACGTAGGTCGAGGTGCGCCCGTCGGGCACGCGCAGGGCGTGCGAGAGGTCGATGCCGAGTTCTCGGCAGCTCTGCTCAATCTGCAAAGCGCGCGAGTCGCCGCCTAAGGCGGTGAGAAGATAGGTTGGCACGCCGAGCAGGCGCATGTTGTGCGCAATGTTGCGCCCCACGCCGCCGAGACTCAGCTCGACACGTCCGGGGTTGGAATCCCGGTCGCGCAGGGGAGCGAAGGAATGAGCGCCGATGTCGATATTTGCGCCGCCGCAGACGACGGCGTAGGGAAGATTGTTTTTGTTGTGCATGGTAGGGAATCCTTAGAAATTATTTGTGGTACAGGCGCTTGGACTCATACTTCGGCTCGCAGCTGACGTGAATGCCGAGGCGCTTGTAAAGCTTGATGTCCTCCTCCGAGATAATGACGGAGAAGTGCGCGTCGCAGCCGCGCAGGCTGCCGAGCTGATCACGGGCCATGTCTGCCAGCGGGTTCGTCAGCCCTGAGATCGCCAACGCGATGAGTACCTCGTCGGAGTGCAGACGCGGGTTGTGATGGCCGAGCGACTGGATCTTGAGCGCGGAGATCGGTTCGATGACCTGATTGGAGATGAGGTCAAGGTCGCTGCGAATGCCGGCCATGGCCTTGAGCGCGTTCAATAGCAGCGCTGCCGAAGCGCCGAGCAGGGAAGAGGTCTTGCCCGTGATGACGCGGCCGTCGGGCAGCATCATCGCGCCGGCGGGCGCATCGGTCTCCTCGGCCTTCTGGTTGGCTGCGGCGATGGCGGGGCAGAGCTCGGGCGTCACGTCTGCCTGCTGCATCACAAGCTCGAGCTTTCTGAGCTGGCAGGCGTCTGCCACGCCGCGCGCCACGTCGACCTGCGCGGCATAGTAGCGGCGCAGGATCTCCATACGCGAAGCCTGACGGCAGACTTCGTCGTTGATGATGCAGTTGCCCGCCATGT
>DPGF01000128.1:5491-16134 GCA_003522105.1 Oscillibacter sp. | reverse complement strand
TTGCCGGAGATGCGCTCGAAGATCGCGCGCAGAACGGGGAAGATCTCCACGTCGCGGTTGTAGTTGACGGTCGTTTCGCCGTAAGCCTCGAGGTGGAAGGGGTCGATCATATTCACGTCGTCAAGGTCGGCGGTCGCCGCCTCGTAGGCGAGGTTCACGGGGTGCTTGAGCGGCAGGTTCCAGATGGGGAAGGTCTCAAACTTTGCGTAGCCCGCGCTCACACCATGCTTGTGCTCATGGTAGAGCTGGGAGAGGCAGGTGGCCATCTTGCCGCTGCCGGGGCCGGGGGCAGTGATGACGATGAGCGAATGCGTCGTTTCAATATATTCGTTGCGGCCGAAGCCCTCGTCGCTGACGATGTGGGCAACGTCGGAGGGGTAGCCGGCGATGGGGTAGTGGCGGTAGTTGCGCACGCCCAGCGTGTTGAGCCGCTTGATGAAGGCATCCGCCGCGCTCTGGCCGGCGTACTGCGTGATGCACACGCCGCCGACATAAAGCCCCAGCGAGCGGAACGCGTCAATCAGGCGCAGGCAGTCGTCATCGTAGGTGATGCCGAGGTCGCCGCGCACCTTGTTCTTTTCAATGTCGTTCGCGTTGACCGCGATGACGATCTCCGCATCGTCGCGCAGCTGCTGGAGCATGCGGATCTTGCTGTCGGGCTGGAAGCCGGGCAGCACGCGCGCAGCGTGAAAATCGTCAAACAGCTTACCGCCGAATTCAAGATACAGCTTGCCGCCGAACTGGCCGATGCGCTCGCGGATGTGCGCGGACTGCATGGCAAGGTATTTATCGTTGTCAAAACCGATCGTTCCCATCGTAAAAAGCACCTCATTCTCTCAACACATAATAGAGACATTATATAGAAAACAGGGGGAAATGACAAGAAAGGCGCACGCAGAAAAATGACTGAAAAAGGCGGGACAATTTCTGCTATTTTCCCCTCTTTACATTCCTGCCCGCTTAGCGTATGCTGTAAATAGTCTCTCTCTGCGAAAAAGAAAAACTGGATTCTTGTAAAAAAGTGTTGACAAAACATAGCGGGTGTAGTAGTATATCACTGTTCGGTTCGCGCGGTTAGCTCAGCTGGTAGAGCACATGCTTGACGTGCATGGGGTCACAGGTTCGAGTCCTGTACCGCGCACCACGAAAAAAGCCTTGAAGTTTCAGTAACTTCAAGGCTTTTTTGCTGCCCTGAAACGCCTTTTACCCTTTATCGTACCCTTTATAAATTGAGAACATTTGTAATGAAGCCTTCCATACGCTGCGCACTGACCGAGCGCATATCGTCTGTAAAATGACCGTAGACATCAAGAGTAAAGGCGGCAGTCGCGTGACCGAGATTGCTCTGCACGGTTTTGATGTCATCACCGGCGCGGATGCAGTTGACGGCGTAAGTATGGCAAAGGTCGTGTATCCTTGCGTCGGGAAGGCCAATGCGTTTCACGATACGCTTGAAGCTGTCGAAGATCGCACGGTAGGAGACATAGCGTCCAAACTCATTGGTGAACACCAAGCCGCTGTCCTCCCATGCTGGGCCTGCCATCAACCGCTACTCGGCTTGCTGCACCTTCCGCGCTTGCAGCAGCTTCATCACATACGGCGCGGGTGTGATGGTACGGCTCTTGTTGTTCTTCGGTGGGGAGAAGTAATAGGTCCCACCCTTTCGCTGGCTTCTACGGAGCTGTTTATTGACGAGAATCGTACCCTTATCAAAATCCACACAGTCCCACATAAGGCCGAGCAGTTCGCCCTCGCGCAAGCCGGTGAAGAGATCGATGGTGAGCGGAATTTCATATTTGCTGCCTTTCAGGAGATTCAAAAGCTGAGCGGTCTGTTGGTCGGTCAGCGGATGGATCTCTTTTTTGACGATTTTGGGCAGAACACACGCGGTCGTCGGATTGTAGCGGATGTAGTTGAGAAGAACGGCCTGTTGGAGCGCCTTGTGCAGCACGCCGTGAATGTTCTTGATGGTTTTAGCACTCAGCGCAGGCTGCCCATCATGTTCCTGTGAGAGCGAGTTATAGAGGAGCTGGACCGCATGAGCCTTTAGTGTTTCAAGCGGAATATTGCCGAGCGCAGGCCTCAGATACAGCTTGGCCTGTCGCTCGTAGAGGTACGCCGTAGAATCCTTGACGCCAATTTGATAATCTGCCAACCATATATCGAGCCATTCATTCACAGTCATTTTGCATGGCTCCTGATAGGATCCGTTGTCAATCTCCGCAGTAATGGCGGTGAGCTTTTGCCTGACCTCCTTCTGCGTTTTGCCATAGACGGATTTTTGAATCTGCTTTCCCGTTCCGGGATCGATGCCAAGGGTATAGCGTGCCTCCCAGCGCCCGTCAGGGCGCTGACGAATCGTACCGCCGCCCTTGACTCCTTTTGTCTTTCGCGTTGTCAATGAAACCTCCTGTTCTTCTGAAATCATAAAACGGCCAGTCAGTCCGTTGTTTTATCGCTGCTTGTCGCTGTCGAGCCACGCCACGAAGTCCTCAAAGGACAGCTTGCCTGCTACGCAGTCTGCACGCTTTGCACGCGCTTCCTTCGACCATGCGGTGAACTCTGCCTTGGTCATCGTTCCGTACCGCACGCGGGCGTTGTGGGCCTTGTAGGAGCGTGTAAACTCCCGCGCGGCAGGATTCTTCATCTGCCTGCTCTGATACTGCACCACCGCTCCCATCTGGCGGCAGGTTTTTTCCGAGCCTTCCATCAGCCGCGTGCAGTAGTCCTGCGTGATGTTGCCGGTCACAACAAAGTACCTGCCGCAGTTTTTGCACTTATGGATCGCCAGCGGCAGGCGGAGACAGTACGCTTTCAAGTAGCTATAGAGGTCTCGCACGGTGTTGGGATAGAGCACCTCGCGCAGCGCTGTCCTAATCCCGCGCTCGCGCAGCATCTCCGCACTGTAATGGTGGGCGCTGTCATACGCCGGACTATCCAGCACGACCTCCTCGGTGGCAAGCTCGCCGTACCTCATATCGTCAAAATGGAGCAATGCGTCATAGTGCGCCTCACGGTATCTCTCTGCCGTGGAGTAGTCCGGCTGATAGCGGTCATCCAGGCATCGTTCAATCAGCGCCTTTGCATCACGGACGATGGCTTCAAAATCTCCAGCAAAACGAAGAACGGGTGATGCATCAGCCTTCTGACCGTGCGCATATGCCGATTCCAGCGCACTCAGCTCCTTTACGAGCAGCCCAAAAAACGGATGCACTTCGCAAAGCGGCATCGACAGCTCCAGCAGCTTCCTCCATGCGGCCTCGTCCTTTTTCGTTTGTACCAGCTTATTGATCTCAGATAATACGCAATAGGCCTCGTAAAAGTCCGCATCGTAAAGGTCAATGAGACATTGGCCGAGATCCTGCGTTTGATCGAGATAGGTCATGCGGCATCCCAGCGTCTTGTCATATAGTGCAAAGCATTCTTTTCGTTCCGGGGTGATGTAATACCGGAATTCCATATGTTCAGGAAAGATCATAGCTGCCCTCCTGTTAGATATATCAAAATAGATGCAGAAAATTATCTATTGACTTTTCCACACCAACATTATACAATCAAACCATAGTAGTTACATTGTGTATTATAGTCTTTATAGTCCATAATGTCAACTACAATTTTCGAGGAGGACACACATGAACAACAACTACGAAAATCTTCCCGCGGTGCTGAATGCCAATCAGCTCGCGGCGGCGCTGGGCATCTCGCGTGCGGGAGCGTATCAGCTCCTCAACACGGGGACCTTTCCCACGCTGCGCATTGGCAAGCGGCTGCTTGTGCCGAAGGACAAGCTCATCGACTGGATCGAGCAGAACACAGGCGGTGGGAATGCGAATTGAAAAAGAAACGACTGCCCCGATTCCATCTGTTGCACCAGATGGGGAGCAGCCGTCCGCGCTTGCACGCACAGACAGTATAACAGACATTGAGGAAACGCACAAGCAGTTTGGAAAGATCCAGATCATGACCATGCCGGAGCTGATGGAAACACGCTTTCGCGTCCGCCCGGCGGTCATCGACGGACTGCTGCCGGTGGGGACTTACCTCCTCGCCGGCGCACCGAAGATCGGCAAGTCCTTTCTCGTCTTGCAAATGGCCTATCAGGTGAGCATAGGGGTGCCCTTCCTTGGCTTTTCTTCCCGGCAGGGTACGGTTTTGTATCTTGCCTTAGAGGATACCTGTGAGCGATTGCAGAAGCGTCTGGCACAGATGACGGAGCAGGACAGTGAGCACTTGATCCTCTCCGTCTTTTCCGAAACACTGGACGAAGGTTTGACGGAACGGTTGAGCGACTTTTGGAGTGAGCACACGGACACGGTGCTCATCATCATTGACACTTTGCAGCGGGTACGTGGCCGGACGCCGGATAACGGCAGCTATGCCGCCGACTATGATACGCTGGCAAGGCTGAAGGAGTTTTCCGACACCTACGGCGTCACCGTGCTGGTCGTTCATCATACGCGCAAGGAGGGGGCAGAGGACGTGTTCAACATGATCTCCGGCACGAACGGTCTGATGGGAGCGGCAGACGGTGCGCTGCTCCTATACAAAAATAAGCGCACAGCCTCAGACGCCGTCCTGGAGGTGGTCGGGCGTGACCAGCCGCAGCTTCGGCTGCATCTCCGGTTTGCTGCTGCGCATCTGTGCTGGGAACTGCTTGAGGCGGAAACAGAACCTTACAGAGAGCCTCCATGCCCGCTGCTCGAATTTCTTTCTCGGCTGGTAAACGAAGGAAATCCATTGTGGAACGGCACGGCGACGGAGCTTGCGCAATGTCTTTCTAAGATGGACAGCAGCCAAAGCTTCACGCCGAACTGGATCGTGCGGACACTGAACGTGCAGCAGGAGAATTTGCTGCGCGAGTATGGCGTCCGCTATGTTTCCTATCGCACGAAAGAGGGCAAAGCGCTTTCGCTGCGGTGGGACGGTGTACGGTAATGTACGGTATGTACGGTAAAATGGGGAGCGGGGGTATCCCCTCAAAATACCGTACATTATCGGACATACCGTACACCGGCAAGGTCATTTCCCGCGTCGACAGGCGGCGGGAAATGACCGCTTAAGGGAGTCCAGAGGGAACGGCTGGCACACGACTTTGGCACAAAGTCTAGTGTGTTATACCCATCACGACGGGGGACGGGAGAAATCACGGACTGGCCGCAGCCAGTCCGTGATTTTGACCGGACCGAAAAAGAAGAATGTGAGGTGTCGGTATCGACATCTCACGGGCGCACTTTTTCAGAAAGTCGTGGTGGGGATTTTCCGCTCCCTCGTCCCCAAACGACGACGAAGGAGGAACAACGATGGCTTATGCCATTTTACGATTTGCCAAGCACAAGGGCGGCGCGTCCAAGGCGCTGAGCGCCCACCACGAACGGACAAAAGAGATTTACGCCAGCAATCCGGATATCGACAAAAACCGTACCATGCAGAACTACCACATAGTCACGCCGCGCTGGAGTTACGAGCAGGAGATCCGACACCGCATCCGAATGGCGGGCTGCCGTGTGCGAAAGGACAGCGTGAAATTTGTGGATACTTTGATCACAACCAGCCCGGAGTTTGCAAAAGCACATGAATCAGAAATGCCGGAGTATTTTGAGCGGGCGCTCGGCTTTCTCAAAGAGCGCGTGGGCGAGGAGAATATCTTTTCCGCCGTGGTACACATGGACGAGAGGACGCCGCACATGCACTTATGTTTCGTGCCGCTGACGAAAGACAAGCGGTTGTCTGCAAAAGAAATTCTCGGCAACAAGAAAAATATGATCCGCTGGCAGGACGATTTCTACGCCTGCATGGCGGAGCGGTGGCCAGAGCTGGAGCGCGGCACACCTGCCGTAGAGACAAGGCGCAAGCATCTGCCGCCCCAATGGTACAAGAAGGTCACGGCCATGGACGCCAAGCTTGAGCAGCTGGAGACAGCGCTGAACGGCATCAACGTGCTGAACACGGGAAAGAAGCGCGAGGAGGCCGTTGCACTGCTGGCGCAGCTCTTGCCGGAGGTAGAGTCCTTTCAGGCAGAAATTCAGCGGATGCAGGCAGCTGTGTCGCAGCCGCTTTCCATGCAGCGATGCAGCGCTGAGGAAAACGAAGCGCTCAAGGACGAGCTGACCGCCGAGCGCCGCAAGAGCGCCGAACAGCGCGCAAAGCTCACCGTGCTGGAGACGCGCTACAAGCGGGCGGAAAAGCTGCTAGACGGAGTGCCGAAAGAACTGCTAAAACAGCAAATGGATAGTCGGCAGGAACGATAGATATTCGATATTCCAATGGTTTGCCTGATTGTCTCCACTAATATGAAGTTAATATAGCAGTAGGATTGCGATACCATTGCAAATACAATGTGATACTGACAAATGGTTCCATTCGCATATCAATGCTCCCCACTTTAATTACACGCCACATCCATGATTTCAATATGCAGCAATCAATCCATCGGAAAGTTTGGGCGCTGCTTTAAGATGTCCTGACAATAGTTCTGACAGTGCTTGATAAATTGTATTGCCATCAGACTCAGCTGCTTGCCGCGTTTTGTGGCTATGTTGATGTCATATGCAGAGGAGATGTAATCTTCGAAAAAAATATAGCGGGTATCTGGATGGGGCAAGTTTTTAGACAACGAGCTGATTAAAAAAGAAGCTCCTCTCTTCTCACCTGCAAAAGAAACCAATGTGCTCCCTTCACGGCAGGGGAAAATATCAGGCACCTTTCCATACTCAGCAAATTTTGTCTGCAGATACGCGTAGTCATTGTAAGTTTCCGGCGCAGAAACGGCAATTTTGATTCCAGACAAGTCGGAAACCTCAATAAACCGCTTAGAGGGCGATACCATGTCTTTGGGAATCAGGAAACAACGGTAGTTGCGAAAAAGGTGAATATAATTCAGGTTTTCGTTCTTCTTAGAATTGCTGCAGAATGCCAAGTCATAATCGCCATCAAGCAGCATTTCTTCAATCTCCATATCATTAGAGCAGCCATAGCAAAACTGGCATTCAGGTCTTTTCTCAATGAAATCAAAGATTAGATTCTGCGGGATGCAGAGAAAAAAGCCAAACGGGAAAAGAATATTTAACTTATTACAGTCCGTGACATTACATTTTTTCAAAATCGAATAGGACGACTCTACGATTTGCTTCATTTCTGGCAAGATGCGTTCTCCGTCGTGGGAAAGTGTAATGCCGGAAGATGTTCGTAAAAACAGTTGAACACCTAGTTCGTTTTCAAGACTTTGAATAGCACGGCTAAGTCCCTGCTTAGAAAAAAACATCTTTTGCGCTGCTTTTGAGATACTGCCCTCCTCAACTAACCTCAAAAAAGTTTCGCACTGTTTTATGTTCATCGGCATCCTCCTATGTTCTATCTCAGCTTATACTTGTTATAGGCTGTTTTGCAGAAAGAGCAAAAGCCTTCGATAACCTCAAGTTTTTTGGCTATTATATCATTCTCTGCACATTTTCGTGTCATTTTTTTGTTGACAAATGTCGTATTTTTGATGCTGTGCGGTGCCAAGTTATTGTGCTAAACTGCAGTTACTGGGCACATAGTTTGGCAAAAGCACCGCAAATATCGATGGACACCTATTTCGTGCGCAGAAAAAGTAGAAGAGGAAGTGCTTTTATGTCTGAACAAGCTATCCTGTACGAGCAAGTAGACAGTATTGCCAAAATTTGGATGAACCGTCCCAATCAGGGCAATCGTATCAGCCGCAAACTTTTTTTGGAGTTGGATTCAGCAATGACTAAAGCAATCGCTGACCCATCTGTTCGGGTTATCATCATTTCGGCAAAGGGGGAAAACTTCTGTTGCGGCTTTGATGTTGGTGATCCCGATGCAAGTCTGAACAACAATGATGCCTGTGATGTCACATGGGAGTACCGCCGTGACAATACTCAGGAAGAGATTGATCTCTGGATGAAACTGTACACCTCAAGAAAACCCGTTATCGGCGCAATCAAGGGGCGTGTGTTGGGAGGCGGCTATTTCATGGCTATGATGTTCGACTGCATTGTAGCTGCTGACAATACGGTTATGGATAATGGAGAGTTTGCATTAGGGATGTCTTACACAGATTATGTCCCGTTTGATCTTTGGAAACTCCCCATGAATATTGCCAAGGAAAAATTGCTCACGGGTTATCCCATCACCGCAAAAGAGGGCTTCCGTTTGGGCCTGTTTAATCGAGTGGTCAGTGTCGATCAGCTTGACGAGACCGCCATGACACTTGCTCGCCGCATGCTTCGGCTATCTCCATATACCCTGAATATCCATAAGGAACTATGCAATATGGCATACGATCTGCAAGGTATTCGGAATATCGTCCCCTATGCAAAGGAAACCTTCAATATTGGAATGGAGTTGCCTGGTACCAAGGAAAATCAGGAAATGTGGGACTATGCTCGCTCCAATCCCCCGGGCGCACTTGTTGACCTGTTTGAAGAAAAACTTGCCGCCTTACGCAAAGAAGAAATCCAAGAACTCCCCCATTTAGACGATCTGCACTGACTCTCGACCAACGGAATTAAAATAGATTGAAGGGAGAACCATTAATGTCGACGCAAACTTTAATTATAATTGTTATGGCGGTTTACCTCGCCGGAATGATAGGTATTGGTCTGTATGGTCGCAAGTTTGCCGCAACATTTAACGACTCCATTACTGCGGCCAAGCAGTCTACAACTATAATGATTATCGGTGGAGCCGTCGGCGCGCACATTGGAAGCGGCTTTGTAGTAGGTGGCGCAGAGAGCGGCGCCATCTACGGAATAGCTGGTGCATGGTACGGCATCGGTTGTGGTATCTCATGGTTGTTAGTCGGTGTGTTAGTTGCCAAGTTTTTTTATCGCAACAGATATCTTTCCCTGTCGGATTATTTCAAAACTCGCTACAATGACAAGTCTACCCGTTTGATTTACAGCATTTCAACGCCACTTAGCTATGTTGCAATGTTTGCAGGGCAAATTCTTGCGGGCAAAGCGATCTTCCAAGCCTTCGGAATTGACGGCAATCTAAGCATAATTATTACCGCTTTAGTCGTTCTGTTTTACGCTTCCATCTCTGGTTTGTGGGGCGCTTACATGACCTCTGTTATCCAGGTTGCCGTAATTGTAGCTGGTCTGATTTTTGCGCTGATTTCCATGATTATTGATGGAGGATTTGCTGCTATTCAGGCAACTCTGCCCGCCACATATTTTGATCCTGTTCCTTTTAGCGCCGAAACGCTGGTCAGCCTGACAATCCCAACTATTCTCGCCGCGCTCTTTGACCAAACTGCTTTCCAGCGCACTGCTTCTGCCAAAAGCGAAAAAGCTGCGGTCCGTGGGCATATTTACGGAGGTCTTCTGCTAATTGTTATGGCAATCATTCCTCCTTTGCTGGGCATGTATGGCATCGCATTGTTCCCCGATGTCGACCCCGCCAGTGTCTTCATTGATTTGATTTTTTATCGCTTCTCTCCTATCTTTGGTGCATTTTTAGTTGCTGCTATTGTTTCGGCCATCATGTCCACCTGTGATGGTGCCTTCATTGGCATTGCCACTAATATCATTCATGACATTTATCAAGACATGATAAACCCCGATGCCAGTGAAAAGCAGCTTAAGGTTATGCAGAATATCCTGAATGTAATTGTCTGCATTGTCAGCATTGGTGTCGCTTTGATGTTTAACAACATTCTCAGCCTTCTTTCTATGGCATACACAATTCTCACCTCTGGTTGTCTCGTCCCCTTTGTCGGTGGTCTGCTTTGGAAGCGGGGAACCGCCAAAGGTGCTTTGGCATCCGCTATCGCTGGCATTGTGTGCGCACTGTTAATCAGCTTTGGTTTCTTCACACCACCCTATTCCAGCGTGTTCTCCGTCCTACCTGCCGTGATCGTTTACTTTGCGGTCAGCCTGCTCACGCAGGGCAAGCAGGCTTGAAGCCGCGTGATACCATCTCTCTTATAATCTCACAGCAGAACAGGGGCCGGTAAGATTTTTTCTTACTGGCTCTTGTTCCGTTGAGATTGAATTCTCCATTTGGTCGTAGTCTGTCGGTCGAGAGAATAACTCCTGCCACTGTATTTCCAACAATCATAATTATAACTCTCTATAACTATTGTTGAGGGGTATTCTATACGGCTTTCCTAATGATAGCACACAGAGGTCCAACTCTGTTTCAAAGACGATTGTCCTTGGCTAAGGATTGGCAAAAAGGTAAGCTATAGTTATTAGAAACTCTACCATGCCACCTTATCAGAAGTCAACGCTTTTGCATTTTATGCACTATTTCATCTTGTATTGCCGGGCAGCCTCTTATTTATTACAACTAATAGTCATCCGAGAATCATTGCTTTTGAACCTTATCTTCTCTATGTCAAAAATACTCCTACTCTCAAAAAAGCCCTCTTTTCTGCCCTTTGGCAAAAAAGAGGGCTTCCTCCGGTATCTCAAGAACGATTCCAATCAAGCGGCGATCCTAATGATCTGACTCGAGTCCGGCGCCGCACATCGTGATAAGGCAGTCCGATGTTTTTCCGTACAGACTGCAAAGCTCTTCATATGCCGCGCAATTTGCCGCTGTGGTATGCTCACAGCAAATGCCGCGGCAGGCTATTGTGAAATGCGCTTGCTGTTGTTGGTGCGGTGGACATACATCTTGCCGCCGCAATC
>DPGF01000128.1:0-5315 GCA_003522105.1 Oscillibacter sp. | reverse complement strand
ACATACATCTTGCCGCCGCAATCGGCGCAATAAAGCAAGCCAGTAGGGTGAGCTGCTTTGTCCCAGCTGTCCGGGTAGCGTCTGACATTCCCACGGATTTTCTGCACAAGGTCAAAGGTTGGCTGGTCGATGATTGGCTCATGGGTATTTTCAAAAATCGTCCATTCGTCCTTCGGCACATAATGGCTTTTCTTGTCCTTAAAATGCTTGCGTGTTTTGAAATTGACCGTATGCCCCAGATACTCACGGTTTTTAAGGATTTCTACAGCAGAAGAAGCTCCCCAGCCGTACACATCTTTGAAGGTCTTGTTCTTGTTCACGCCCTCTCCAAACTGTGCAAGGTAAGCGGACGGTATCGGCATGAATAACAAGTTTTCTGCTGTGACCTTCGGCCTCTATGCCGTAGAGGAACTCACCGCAGCAGACGGTGCTGTCATTCCTGCGGACGGTCTCATTGAGATTCTGTCCCTTGGCGAAAACGGAAAGGCCACGCTCAGGAGCGATGTTCCCTTTGGCAGCTACTATGTCAGGGAAATCAGCACCGACAGCCACTACATTCTCTCCGAGGAGAAGTACCCTGTGACCTTCGCCTAGAGCACAGGCTGCCTCCAAAGCGATAGCGGATGCTATTTTCCGCAAGAACAATCCGACTGTAAGAGAATACTGCGAGAAGTGGCTTAAGATGAAATCGGCCACAGTCAGACCGAACACCCTGGAAGGATACCGAAAGGCTATGGAAAAGCATATCATTGAGCCCATTGGAGATCGGTATAGGTATATTGATGAGATCACGGCGGATGATTTAAAAATGCTCATGGTTCCCGTCTCAAAAATGCCTAAGGGCCTCTATGGAACTATCAATATGCTTCTGAAGTGCGTTTTCTATTCCTGATGCCCTGCCTTGCTGTTCGGCTATTACTGAAAGACCAGATTGTGCAGCACGACCTCCCTCACTGCATTTCGGGTATTGTTCATCGCTCCGACCCACGCCAACTGGTCAGCGGCCTTCATATGCTCCGTAATGCCTTGCGCCTGCGCCATCTGCTCGATCAAGAGCTGCAGCATCTCATTTGCCTCACGGTCAACTTCGTTGAGATGGTGTATCAGTTGGCCGGAGGTTTTCAAATTGATATAGGCCACTCTGCGGTACTCCTTCAGATACTTGAGCCGTATACGGCCAAAGCGCCCATAAGTCGGGCCTTCCGTGGATACCACCAGGTTGGGCAGGTAGTAATCTCCGTACTTGCTATATGTAATTTCCATTGTGTGACAGTCCTTTCTTGAGCCTTGATTTTACCCTTATTTGTACCCTTTATAGCGTTAGCTCTTATAAAACAACTGGACTGACTGGTACCATGTTTTACAGTTTCAGAACTGTTTATCACAAAATTTGACGGAATTAGTTGCAGAAAATAGTTTTTCTTGAATTCGAGTCCTGTACCGCGCACCAGAGAAAAACCTTGAAGCTTCAATGGCTTCAAGGTTTTTTGCTGCCCTGAAACGCTGTTTAGCCTTATTTTTAGCCTTATTGTCCCTCAGGCACCCGAAACACTCTTAATAAACTGTTCCATACGGACAGCACTGTCCTGCTTCATCTGCTTCGTAACGTGTCCGTAAACATCCAATGTAAACGCCGCAGTGGCGTGACCGAGGCTTTCTTGCACGGTCTTAATGTCGTCACCGCTCTTGATAGAGGCAACGGCGAAAGTGCGCCGAAGCCCGTGGAAGGTCAAACGGCGGTCGGAGCCCTCATCGCTGATCTCATTCCGGTAGCGGTAGATGAACAGCTCCAGAGCGTTGATGGCGCGGTCGGTGGGAACATCGTCCGGCACCAGCAGCTTGTGACCGCGCTCAGTTCGGGCCAGCAGCTTACGGAGCATCATCAGAATACGCTCATCCTCAATGGGAACGATACGCACCTTGCCGCCCTTGCCCTTTACAGTGAGGGCGTTTTCTCGCAATGCCCGTTCCGCTGCCGCTGTGTCTATGCGGAAGCACTCGTGGATACGAAATCCTGCATAGCGCCCAAGGTAGAGGGCAAGAATGAAGTCATCACGGTTTTCAGCCATCGCCTTTCCTGAACTCCGGCCCACTCCAAGTGCGGTCAAGCTGCCCGAACCGGCGGCGTTCCAGCTCGACGCCTAACTCGCTGTTCGTTGGCAGCGTGTATTTGGGGCGGGACATTTTATCGTGGAAAAACCGAATGGCGGCAAGGTCGGTTTTCACGGTACTGGCAGACTTGCCGGTATCCTGAAAGTACAACACATAGCTTACCAGATGCTTGCCGCTGATGTTCTCCAGCTTTTGCAGATGGTATTCTGCGGCGAGGTAGGCGCAGAACCGTTTGCACGCTTCGTAGTAGCGCTTCTTGGTGCGAAAGCTGCCTTGACGGTTGTGCCGCACCAGCTTGTCAAGCTGTGCGACGAGGGTGAGAAAGATGCCTCTATTTTGAATGGCAGACATATCCAAAAATCTCCTTAGAAATTGTAATCGTGTTCAGATAGGCGCACTTCACCCGTTGGCAAAGGTGTCCGTTTCCGCTTCCTTTCCGCAGAATGGAGGTCCTTGAACGGTGAAAAAGCCTTGAGGCGTCTACCGTTTTGCGGTGCGGCTTGAAACCTGTCTCTTTTTGCTTTTGCCTCGGTCAGTACGATACCGCGTGGGGTGTGCGCCCTGCCATCTGCGATGGTGGCGGTGAACACCAGGCCGCTGAACTCGGCTGCAGCTGCTGACAAATCGGAAGCAGCTGCCGGTGTTCTTTGCCCCGCACCGGCTGCGGATCGGGAGTGTGCTGTTCCTGCACCACCGGTTCGGACACGCTGCCCGGGCGCAGGGGAGAGACCTTTGCCGCGGCCTCGGGGGAGCTTCTCCTGTATCTCAAACCGCCCCGATCTGAGAGAAATCCATGCTGTTTTCTGCCTATCCTTCCATCCTTTCTGCCGCCTCGCGGCCTCCGGCCGACAAAGCCGGTGGCTGCTCCGACGAGCGAGGCTCCATACAAAAACGCAAAAAGAGACGCGGCAGACTGAATGTCTGCTTCGTCTCTTGACATTTCGGCAGGACGCGAAGAAACGCCCTGTCACTTTATTCATTTTTCACCTGTTAATTTGAATGTTCTTCTAAATATTCTACGTTCTTTTCGGAACGATAGGGCGCACTACACCCTATGTTTTCGCCGTTCCGCCCTAACTTACTCCGCCCTAACTTACTTCGCCCTAAAATACGATATTAGTGTATCAGACTTGCGCGGGGCTGTATAGTTGGAGTTTTTCCGTAGTCTACAGAATACGAAAAGAGACGAACTGGCATAAAGCTGCCTTTCGTCTCTTTCCAATATGCTGAGCAGCTGCAAAGCCATTCGGCAAAAATCCATACAAACACAGAGCAAATCTGCTCCTCAAAAGGGCATAGTAATTTCCTATAAGTGTTACACAACGTACAAACCTAACAAACGTGCACAGGCGGATCTCTCCGCACATAGGCCAGACAGCCCACGCCTCCGAGGAGGAAAGTGTGCATAGAATCAATTACAATTTTTACAAGATACGGCATATGTCAAGCAATAAGTTTTCAAAATGTGGTGTTTCATTGGGCTGAGGCGGATTTTCATAATGCACATCGGTTCCAATATTGGCTTTATAGCCAAAATGCCATGTATTGCTTTTTTGGCTGAGTGTGCCACAATAAATGTGGAGTTCACTAAAAATTTAGGAGAGATTCACAGGTCACGCGGAGAATTCTATGCACCAAAGTCTGCCAACCGCAGCTTTGCAGCCCGTCTCTGGGCTGCAAATAAGGACTCTGCACCTGAAAATTTTACAAGATACATACAGACACATTGCAAAAGCCGTGCTATACTGTATGGAAAATTGAGAGTACCATTGTTTCAAGGAGGTGTGTGATGTGACGGAGACTGTGTTTCGCTTAAAGCGGCATTTGACTTCTTTTCAAATTATGATCCTCGGCTTTGCGGGCGTGATTCTATTGGGGGCGCTGGTGCTGATGCTGCCTATCGCCACAGTACAGCGGGTCTGGACGCCGTTTCATGAGGCACTGTTTACCTCCACCTCCGCTGTCTGCGTGACGGGGCTGGTGGTGCAGGATACCGGCAGTTACTGGTCCGCCTTCGGTCAAACAGTCATATTGTTGCTGATCCAGATTGGCGGGCTGGGGGTGATCACCGGTGCGGTGACCTTCCTGATGCTCGCCGGACGGAACATTACGCTCAAGGAGCGCAGCGCCATGCAGGACGCCATCTCCGCCCCTGCGGTGGGCGGCATCGTGCGCCTGACGAGATTTATCCTCAAGGGGACCTTTCTGGTCGAGCTGCTGGGCGCGCTGGCGCTGCTGCCGGTGTTCTGCCGGGACTATGGACTGCGGGGCGTATGGATGTCCGTTTTTCATTCCGTTTCCGCCTTCTGCAATGCGGGCTTCGATATTCTGGGGCGGACGGATTCCCTCTACCCCTCGCTGACGGCCTATGCCGCAGACCCGCTGGTCAACATTGTGATCATGCTGCTGATCATCGTAGGCGGCATCGGCTTTCTAACGTGGGACGATGTCTGTACGCACGGTCTGCACCTGCGGCGTTACCGGATGCAGAGCAAGGTCATTCTGAGCGCGACGGCGCTGCTGATCGTGCTCCCGGCAGTTTTCTTTTTCCTGACGGATTTTGCGGACCTGCCGATAGGAGAGCGGATATTGGCCTCCCTTTTTCAGTCGGTCACGCCGCGAACGGCCGGCTATAACACAGTGGATCTGACGGAGATGACGGATGCCTCTCAGGCGGTCACCATTCTGCTGATGCTCACCGGCGGAGCCCCCGGCTCCACGGCGGGCGGCATGAAGGTCACAACGCTGGCCGTCCTGATCGCCAACGCCGTTGCCGCCTTCCGCAGGCGGGAGGATCCGCAGCTCTTCCACCGCAGATTGGAACACTCCGCCGTCCGCAACGCCGCCGCCATTCTGCTGCTGTATCTGGGGCTGACCTTTGCGGGCGCGGCGGCCATCAGCACAGCGGAGGAGCTTCCCCTCGGTGCCTGTCTCTATGAAACAGCGTCCGCCGCCGGTACGGTGGGTCTGACGCTGGGGCTGACGCCGCAGCTGGGAGTCCTGTCGCAGAGCATTCTCATCCTGCTGATGTATTTCGGGCGCGTCGGCGGATTGACCTTGATCTACGCCGCATTCTCCGGGCATGACTTGACCTATGCCCGCTATCCGCAGGAGAAAATTACCGTAGGCTGAAAGGAGCACACGATGAAAACGGTATTATTGATCGGACTGGGCCGCTTCGGGCGGCATCTTGCCATGCAGCT
>DPGF01000053.1:377-5148 GCA_003522105.1 Oscillibacter sp. | reverse complement strand
TTCAAAATCGGCGAGACATATCGACCTGAATGTGATACAATAGAGCCATACTTGATCGGCGGCACTTATAAGGGCGGCGGCAGCGCCTATGGTGGAAAGTGGAAGCCCTCTAAGCCGGATGATGAACGTTTTTTAGGTGAACCCGGCAGCATCAACCGCACAGCTGATCGTAACGGGGATTTAAGAGAAACTAAGATTGGCGCAGACGGTAGGGCAGTCAAGGAACGGCATTACTCAAATCACGGCAATCCCAAACAGCACTCTATTCCTCACGATCATAACATTGTATGGGAAGGTAACCGACCAAACTGGGGCAAAGCAGAAAACTATTGGGGCGGAGATATTCCTGATTTCAAGTCATATTGGAGGTGTGGCATGCCCTATCGCATTTTAAAATCCAAAAACTCATTGGAAGATAACCGTTTTAAATCGATCAGCGATTTTAAGTGGTGTATGAAATGTGGCGGAGAAGTAGAAATTGAATGGAACGGCATTCATTATGGCATTATTCGATATGGAACAGATGACAAAATCACAATTTATGTTTGGAATTGTCCCGAGACGGAATGCTGCTTTAACACCGCTGATGATGCACTTGAGTACATGGTCGGTTCCGATCGTCTGCGTGATGTGATTACGCAGGTCACTGTGCTTGACCGTTCAATTTAGGATGAATACCTCTTGCCGACTGCCAGCAAACCGTTGATATATCTGTGTTTTCTGAAATCCTATAATTACACTCCGACCAACGAAAAGTCTTGAAATCGTATGATTTAAAGACTTTTTTGCAACTTTTTACAGCGAAATGCGTAGTGCGCATCGATGGCAATAGCAACGATGATGATTTTGACACATTAAACCAATATAGCAAAACATGAAAAATCCCGAAAGATCATCTTTCGGGATTTTTTGTCAGCCGCTGAGTTCGCGGCTCTCGTTCTGAATGAGCCAGCCTGCCGCGGCGGCGGACCAACTCTTTTATCGGTTCACGAGCAGCTTTTTCATGCCGCGTTCCAGACCGTCGACCGTCAGCGGGTACATGTCCACGACTTTGGCAATGTGGCCGTAACTTTCGCCCCAGTAGCCGCCCCAGCGGGGCGGCTCTTCCGGATTGAGCCAGATGAGGTGATCGTAGCGTTCGCGGAAGCGCTTGATCTGGTCAAGCCCCGACCACTTCACCTCGCCGGCACGGAAGTCGTAGCGCTTTTCCATCAGTTCGTACATATCCATCAGCGCATCGCCGACCAGAATGACCTTGTAATCGTTGCCGAAGTTTTGCAGGATCCAATCCGTCGCCACCGCGTGCTCGCGGTACATGCGCGGGTCGGTATAAACATTTGAATAGATGCAGTTATGAAAATAGTAAACGTGCAGCTCTTTGAAGTGGTTTGACTGCCGCGCCGCCTGAAAGAGCATGGAGCAGAGGTTCGAATAATAGTCCATTGAGCCGCCGGAATCCATCAGCATCAGTACCTTGACGGTGTTCTTGCGCGGGCGCTTGTAGCAGACGGAGAGCGTGCCGGCGTTGTCGCAGGTCTCACGAATGGTTTCGTCCACGTCAAATTCTGTTCGGGCCTCCTGTGTCTGCGCGGAATACTGCCGCAGCAGGCGAAAGGCCATCTGAAACTGGCGAATATCGAGCACATTGTCCTTGCGAAAGTCGCGGAATTTGCGCTCGCCCGCCACCTGAAAGGCACGGCGGTACATGCTCTGCCCGCCCACGCGAATGCCCTGCGGGCTGTGGCCGCTGTTGCCGAAATTCGAGTAGCCGTTCGTGCCGATCCAGTACGAGCCGCCGTTGTGCTCCTCGGTCTGCTCTTTGAGGCGCTCTTCGAACATTTTGAGGATCTCCTCGATGCTCTTTTCCTCATAGCCCTGCGTGCGCAGGAACTTGCGGAATTCCTCCATCACGGCGGCGGGGTTGTTGAGCCAGTCCATCAGTTCTTCCGGCAGCTCGTCCTCATAGGGGATACCGTCGAAGTATTCCAGAAAGATCTGGTCGAATTTGTCGTAATCCGCCTCGGATTTGACAAGCACCGCGCGGCAGAGCTCATAGAAGCCTGTAAGCGAATCGTGCTGCAAGTTCAGCATCAATCCCTCAACGAGCGTCATCCACTCGTTCAGGCTGACGGGAAAGCCGTGCGCGCGCAGCAGATAAAAAAATCCAGTAAACATGGCGATTTTATCTTCTCAACCGGCGCTGCACGGTGGAGATGTCCTTATCCTTTTTGAGCAGCACCCCAATGAACGGGATCTCCCTTGCGATTTTCGAAACATCTACACCGGAGAGCTGAAGCGCGCGGATCCAGTCGACAAGCTCGGAGGTCGAGGGCTTTTTCTCTACCGCGTCGATGGAGCGGATCGCGTAGAATGCCTGCATCGCCTGCGTGAGAAGCGTCTCATCGACGTGGTCAAAGTGGACGCGGATGATTTTTTCCATCTGCTGCTGATCGGGAAATTCGATATAGTGGAAGATACAGCGGCGCAGGAAGGCATCGGGCAGTTCCTTTTCCGCGTTTGAGGTGATGATGACGATGGGGCGGTGCTTGGCCTTAACGGTCTCCTTTGTCTCGGGAATGTAGAACTCCATCTTGTCAAGCTCCCAGAGCAGGTCATTCGGGAATTCAAGGTCGGCCTTGTCCACCTCGTCGATCAGCAGCACGACCTGCTCGTCGGTGGAGAACGCCTCGCCGAGCTTGCCGAGCTTGATGTATTTGGCAATATCGTCCACACCGGACGCGCCGAACTGGCTGTCATACAGGCGCTGCACCACGTCGTAGACGTACAGACCGTCCTGCGCCTTGGTCGTAGACTTGACGCTCCAGATGATGAGTTTTTTACCCAGCGCCTCGGCCACGGCCTCGGCGAGCATCGTTTTGCCTGTGCCCGGCTCACCTTTGATGAGCAGCGGCTTTTTGAGCGCCATGGCGATGTTTACCGCGTTCATCAGCTCCGGGCTTGCAACGTAATTCTGGCTGCCTTTAAAAGTGTTTTCCATTGTGTAGCTCCTTGCAAGATAATCAATCAATATTATTGTACTCGCGTCATATCGCCCTGTCAAACCTGTTGTTTTGAACGGTTCAAATAGATGGTTCAAAATTTTTCTGGAAATTTGAAATTTCCTCTTGCATTCTCGGGAAAGGTGTGGTAATATAACACCGTTGTCCGATATGAGACACGCGCCGTTAGCTCAGCTGGATAGAGCGTCTGGCTACGGACCAGAAGGCCGGGGGTTCGAATCCCTCACGGCGTACCAAAAGTCCTCGAAATCGTCTGATTTCGAGGACTTTTGCTTTTCATAAGTTCCGTTTTTAGGGTGTTGCTTTTTTCTGACCCAAACGCTGACCCCAACGGGAGCGGGTAGCGGAAACCGTCAGACAGCACGGGATAGGATATTTCCCATTGTTTGCGCCGCTTTGAGCTGTGCGTCGGTGGTGACGTGGGCGTAGGTGTCCAGCGTAAAGCCCGCCGAGTAGTGGCCCAGCATACTGCTGACAGTCTTGACGTCCACGCCGTTTTGCAGGGCCATCGTCGCGAAGGTGTGGCGGAGGTCGTGAAAGCGTATTCTCGGTAGACCCGCCCGTTTCAGCACTCTTTGCAGCATGTGCAGGACGCTGTCCGGGGACATGGGGCCTCCTGTTGGTGACGGGAACACCCATTCGCTGTTGTTCACCTTGCACTTTTGCATTTTCAAAACGCTTATCGCGTCTGCCGACAGCGGCAGTGTGCGGTAGGCGTTTTTCGTTTTCAACGGTGCTTCGACTACTTTGCTATTCTGCCGAGAGATGGCTCTCTGAATTTTCAGTGCTCCGTGCTGGAAGTCCACGTCCGTCCATTTCAGTCCCAGCAGTTCCCCACGGCGTAGTCCGGTGGCGAGATCGAGGTAGTAGAGCTCGTACACACCGCTGTCCCTGGCCTCTTGGAAGAAGGCGCTGAGTTGGTCGGCGGTCAGCGTTTTCATCTCCTTGTGTTCGACTTTCGGCAAGGCGCAGCCCTGCGTTGGATTCTTGCTCACCAGTTTCTGCTCCATGGCGAGGTTGTACGCCGAACCGATCATTTGGTGGATGTTCCGTACCGTTTTGGGAGCCAGACCTTTCGGCTTTTTCTTGGCCTCGATGCGGTCTACTCGCCCACCGTCCAGCAGGTGCTTGTAGAATCGCTGCAAGTCCAGAGAGGTCAGGTCTGCCAGCGGGATACTGCCGATCTGCGGCTTGATGTGGTTTTTCAGAAAGCCTTGCGAGGTCTTGAACGTGGACGGTCTGAGTTTCACTCTGGCGTAGTTCTCCATCCAGACCTCCAGCCAACTTCCCACGGTGTAGGTTTTTGCCTTGCCGTAGTCGATGCCCACGTTTTCCTCGATGGCTTTTTTCAGTTTTTCTTTTACTTCCGCTTGCGTCTTACCAAGGACGTTTTTGATGATGGCCTTGCCAGTTTCGGGATCTCGGCCAACTGTGTACCGACCCTCCCAGCGTCCGTCCTTTCGTTTTCTGATGTTCCCCTCGCCGTTTGCTCGTCGCTTTGGCATAAAATCAGCCTCCTTTGCCAACGAACAATACCGTAATCAAGGGAACAAAGCTACCGAAAAGCGAAACTGTTATCAGAAAGTTATCATTTGCACCTCGGAGCCGCGCCGCCTTATCTTTGACTATTGCGGCGCAATTTCTGCGCTGCCGGGGACGTTCTCTTTGGTTACAGCGGTGCGTTTTTTGGACGGCCAAGAAGTCTCTTTTCATTGACTACAGCGGCGTAAAATATGTACGATCTGCGCTGA
>DPGF01000053.1:0-136 GCA_003522105.1 Oscillibacter sp. | reverse complement strand
CGCTGCACAAAAAGCACTTTTTTGAGTGGTTGAAAACTGCGATTTCCTCAAACGCCTGCGGAATGTCCACCTTGAAAAGTCCGCTGTTACGGGCATTTTCCGTGCCTGACGTCCACCCAAGACCGCGAAAACGCCC
>DPGF01000054.1:14691-16178 GCA_003522105.1 Oscillibacter sp. | reverse complement strand
AGTGTCGAATAGGACTGAGCAAAAGACAAATTTCAGAAACGGCGAGGGCCGCTCTGCCATTCAGGGCAATGTAAGATGCTGCCAACAGACAGCAGAGCGACCCATGCATTCAAATGAAAATACGGCGGTCAGGATACCTGACCGCCGTATTCTGAACTTATTTCATTTCTGCCAGCAAATGTGTTTTCAGCAATGCGTTTTGCAGCGCCCTATGATCCTCATGCGACTGCCACCAGCAGGGCTGGAGAAAGTCAAGCGCCTTTTCCGCCCACCGGTAATCCTCGCGCCGAAGGTCACCCCTCGCGGCGCTGCGCTGAAATCTCCGGTTCTGCTCCCGCACGGCGCGATCAACGCTGTCGCGGTTTAGGTACAAATCCAAAAAGCCGCACACGATTGCGGCCTCCTCTGTCGTATAAAACATTCTTCCTCCTCCAATCACAAACGCGTTCCATTGTAGCATGACGTACGCACTTTTGAAACTGACTGTTTCCACAAGATTCCTCGCAAAAGTTTTATACAAACAGTTGTTCGATTTATAGCGTTATGCTATACTGGTAGACACTAAGAGCGAGGAGGTGCGCCATGCAGCGGACATATATTGCCATTGATTTAAAATCGTATTACGCGTCCGTCGAGTGCATGGAACGCGGCCTTGACCCGATGACGACCAATCTGGTCGTAGCAGACCTTAGCCGCACGGAGAAAACCATTTGTCTCGCGGTATCGCCTTCTCTGAAGGCATACGGAATCCCCGGCAGAGCGCGGCTTTTCGAAGTGGTTGAGCGCGTCAAGGAGGTCAACGCCGAACGGCGGCGCAAAGCAGGCGGCAATCTTTTTGAAAAGAGCTGCGATGCTCATGAACTGGCGGCTGACCCGTCGCGCGCGGTGGGCTATCTTGTCGCGCCGCCGCAGATGGCGAAATACATTCAGATCAGCACGCAGATCTACAATGTCTATCTCAAATACGTCGCGCCCGAGGACATCCACGTCTACTCCATCGATGAAGTGATGATGGATGTGACCAGCTACCTTGAGACGTATCACATGACCGCCCGCGAGTTGGCAAAGACCATGATCCTCGATGTGCTGCACACCACGGGCATCACGGCCACGGCGGGCGTCGGAACGAATCTCTACCTCTGCAAGGTCGCCATGGACATCATGGCGAAGCACGTCGCGCCGGATGAAAATGGTGTCCGCATCGCGGAGCTTGACGAAATGAGCTACCGCAGGCAGCTCTGGGCGCACCGTCCGCTGACGGATTTTTGGCGCGTTGGAAGGGGTTACGCCAAAAAGCTCGAGACCATCGGCATCTACACGATGGGCGACATTGCAAAATGCTCCATCGGCAAGCCGAGCGAATACTACAACGAAGAGCTGCTCTACCAGATGTTCGGCATCAACGCAGAGCTGCTCATCGACCACGCCTGGGGCTGGGAGCCGTGCCGGATGGAAGACATCAAAGCGTACCGGCCGGAGACAAACAG
>DPGF01000054.1:481-14404 GCA_003522105.1 Oscillibacter sp. | reverse complement strand
CGCCTCGTGACCGACCAGCTCACGCTGACGGTCGGCTACGACATTGAAAACACCGCAGGCGGCAATTTCCGCGGCGAGATCGTGACGGACCGCTACGGCAGGAAGATTCCCAAACACGCACACGGTACAGCGAATTTACCACGCAAGACGTCCTCTGCGCGCAGCATCATGGATGCGATTCTCGGGATTTATGACGGGAAGGTCAACCCCAAGCTGTCCATTCGCAGGATCACCATCACAGCGAACAAGATCGTGAGCGAGGATGATGTCCCACAGGAAGCCGGAATGCCGCTACAGTTCAACCTGTTCGACGATATCGCGGCGCAGGAACAGCAGCACAAGGATGAAGAAATCAGATTGGAGCGCGAACGCAAGATACAGGAAGCGATGCTGGGCATCAAGAAAAAATTCGGCAAGAACGCGATTTTGAACGGCGGGAGCTATTTAGACGGCGCGACCGCCCGAGAGCGCAACGGCCAGATTGGAGGGCACAAGGCATGAGCGGCAAATACGACGATATCATTGACCTCCCGCATCCGACCTCGCAGAACCATCCGCGGATGTCTCTCTATGACCGTGCGGCGCAGTTTTCACCCTTTGCAGCCCTGACCGGCCACCACGCTGCCATCGCGGAAACAGGTCGGCTAACGGACCGGCGCATCGAACTCGACGAGAGCGAGATCACGCGCGTCGACGCAGAATTGCAGCACCTTCAAGAACTGCTCCCCGGCAGGCCAACGGTGTCCATCACCTACTTCGTGCCGGATGAGCGAAAGAATGGCGGCAGCTATCAGACCGTCACCGGCGAGGTCAAGCGCATCGACGCGGTCGCTGGGGTGATCCAGATGACAGACCGGAGAGAGATACCGATCAAGGATGTTTTCAGCGTTGCAGTTGATGTTGTGTGATTTGATGCGTAGAACATTTTAAGGAGGTTGTGTAATGCTTAGCCCAGATTTACCTATCGCAAAGTTAGAGGAAGACGGACTGAACCGAGGCTCATTTGCGGAGAGCCTTGCAAAGACTTTAGTGCAGTATTCGTTCCCATCATCTCTCACGATTGGCTTATATGGCGAGTGGGGAAGCGGTAAGACGTCACTGCTGAATATGGTCTTTGAAAATGTAGAGCGAATCGATGACGGCGTAGTGGTTCTGCGGTTCAACCCGTGGTTGTGTTCAGATCCAAAGCAGCTTGTTACGCAATTCTTTAAGCAAATGGCGACAGCAATCAAGCTCAAAAAGAGAGCCGCTGACAAAGCATGGGAGCTGATCGATCAATACGCAGATATATTGGGGGCAACGAGTGTTATTCCGGTTGCAGGAGAAATTGTTGCTGCCTTTACAAAAGTGCTTACTAAGAAGGCGGAGGAAGAAACCAAAGAACGGACGAATGACTTGCAGGAGAGCAAAAATCAGATTATCAAAAAACTAAAAGACGAAAAGATAAAGATTATTGTTTCCATCGACGATATAGATCGACTTTCTGAGGAAGAGATTGTAGCAGTTTTTCAGTTGGTCAAATCGCTGGCAGATTTTCCAAATACCATATACGTCTTAGCTTTTGATTATGATGTTGTGGTTCGTGCGCTCGGAAAAGTGCAGCATGGTGATGGCAAGGAATATTTAGAGAAAATCGTCCAAGTGCCGTTTGAGATTCCAGCGCCGAATATTGATGATATCCATGAAGCGCTTTTTTCAAAGTTAAATAGGATTCTCGGCGATATTCCGGAAGAGGATTGGGACAAGGAGACATGGGTCGAATTGTTCCAGCAGGGGATCAAAAACTACATCAGATCGATACGAGATGTGATCCGGTACACGAATGTATTCTCGCTCAAATATGAGCTTTTGAAGAATGAGACAAGTGTTGTTGATTTGCTGGGGCTTACATGCCTGCAAGTATTCGAGCCGACAGTTTACTCAAAATTGCCGAGTTATAAGGATATACTGTGCGGGGAAAGGCGCAGTTTCTCACATGAGCGCCAAAAAGAGACGGAAGAGAAAGTCGAGCGTGCGATTAACAGAATAGCTCCAGATGACGGAAGTGTTACAGATTTAGAAGCAACAAAGAATATACTTGGTACTTTATTTCCAGGAATTAAAACGAATATGGGGTGGTTGTATGGAGTTGGGAGAGGATACTCCCATAGAGATTCCATTATAAGAAATAGTATTGCTGCTCCAGAATGCTTCGACAGGTACTTTGCATTGACGCTTGAGAATGGAGCAATTCCCACTGCTACAGTTAGACGTATGGTTTTTGAATCGAGCGAAAGTGAGCTTGCAGAAGAGACTATGCAAGTTTATCGTGAGGGGAAAATCGTGCGGCTTCTTGAAGCGATAGAGGCGTACGCAGGGGCCGGAGACGGACGAATCATTGACGTGGAAAGGACAGCTATAATTATCAAAGTTCTTTCTTGCAATTGGAGTTCCTTTGAGGTTGAGGATGGAGGCTTTTTTACAGTTCCGTTTGCATGGAGGCTTCTATATTGTGTTGATCCATTATTAAAGAGGATGGATTCGAAAGCGAGAGCTTCTTTGATGTGCTCAATTTTTGAAAACGAAAAGGTTCAGGTATCGACAGTGGCTTTGCTGCTGCAAGACTTCGAAAACCAGCTTGGCCGATATGCAGAAAATGCCAGAGAGTCTGCTGATGCAGTATTGCCTCTTGATGCGGTCCTAAAGCTGGAAGCAATCTTTAAGGAGCGTGCTGTGAAGGCAATTGATTCAAAAGTGGTATTGAGGCAATATCACGGGCTGAGATTTTTGTGGTTGCTTGAACAAATCGCTCCAGAGACCGCTGCGGATAAAAAGAAATCAATGGTTACAGATGATGTTTCCCTTGTGAAGATTATAGATGAATGTACTTCTCGTGGAAGTGTAGCGGTGAGAATAGTTGCGAAAACGAGAACGGTGGATCGGGATAGACTTAGTGAGTTTGTTGATCTCGGTGAGGCGTACCAGCGAGTCAAGAAGTTTGCGACAGAAAATCAATTCTTTGATCTTCCTCGGGATGAGCAGATGAGCGCTGTAGCATTTATCCTCATTGTGGAAAGAGAACCTGTTGAGTCGTCATTGAAGGACTGCATAGCAGAGGACGCCATCATAAGGGTTTTAGATCAGATGAAGAGCAAAATAGAGATAGAAGATACCCAACGAGACTAAATGTAAGGCGGCATAGTAATAACGATAGAAGTGTGTAGTGAGAACACCCAAGCCCATTTGACAAACGGGCTCGGGTGTTTTCATTACCAAAATCAAAAAGGAGGACTTCAAATGAATCCCAACGCAGATTATCTTGGCATCCTCACCCTGCTCCGCGGTCTGCGGGAGCGCGGGCTTGTCAGTGGCAGTGAAGCAAAAAAGATCGCCGCACGGTTGAAAGTGAGGCTCGGCGCGGACATCATTATTTCTCTCTGATTCTTCGCTTTTGGGTATAGCTATTCCGGATGCTTCATGGTATTGTGTGTTGCTGAAAAAGGAGGTGTCAGCGCAATGAACGACAACGAGAAAACCACAGGCTCTCTCGCCCTGAAGCCAAAGCCGCGGATCATCACCATCCCTGCCACCGAGCAGGATCTCACGCGCCCCCTCCGGGTGGCGGCATACGCCCGTGTCAGCTCGGACTCCAACGATCAGCTCCACTCCTATGCAGCCCAGACCGCTTACTTTGCAAAACTCATCAACAGCAATCCAAATTGGATATTTGCAGATATCTATGCAGATCAGGGCATCACCGGCACATCCGTCGAAAAGCGAGATGACTTCCTGCGGATGATGGAAGACTGCCGCAGTGGCCGCATTGACCGCATTCTTGTCAAATCCACCTCCCGCTTCGCACGCAACACCAAAGAAAGTCTGGAGGCCGTGCGAGAGCTGAAGTCTCTTGGTGTCAGCGTCTACTTCGAGGAGCAGAACATCGATACCGCGCAGACCACCGGCGAAGCCCTCACCGCAGTATTCTCCGCTCTGGCTCAGAAAGAGAGCGAAGCCATCTCCGAGCGGATGCGCCACAGCTATCAGATGCGGATGCAGCGCGGTGTCTTCTCTACCCGCTGCGCCCCCTACGGATACCGGCTGGTCGATAATCAACTGGAGGTCATCGAGGAGGAGGCCATTGTCATCCGGCAGATCTTTGACCGCTACCTCTCCGGCATCAGCATGGAGGATATCGCAAAGGAGATCACGGCGCTGGGTATCCCCACTAAGCAAAATACCCCCTTCTGGCAGGTTCGCAGTATCCAGTACATTCTGCGCAATGAAAAGTACATCGGGAACTCGCTGGTACAGAAGACCTATGCCACAGTCACTCTCCCCCACCGCAAGAAAGAAAACAAGGGTGAGGAAGATCAATACCTCATCGAAGAAACCCATTCGCCCATCATCAGTCAGGAAGTGTTCGACAAGGTCCAGCAGCTCCTATCCCGAAAAAGTGCTTCCATTCCGCCCAGGTCCGGTATCCCCCATCCCCTCTCCTGCAAGATCGTATGCGGACATTGCGGAGCGATCTGCAAGCGAAAGGTATGCCGCAGTACCGCCTATTGGGTATGTCAGACGCATGAAAAAAGCGCTGAAAGCTGCCTCACCATGCAGACGCCTGAATCGGAGATCACGGAAGACTTCCTCCGCGTATACTTCCGGCTCAAACGGTACGGAGAGGAAATTCTCGCACAACTCATCCAAGCTCTCCAGGCTGCCAAGACCGGAAGACTTCTCTGGAGTGAGGATATCATTTCACTCAACAAACGAATCGCAGATATTGCAAGTCAGGAACGATTGCTGGCCCAGCTCAAACAGCAGGCCATCGTCGATCCTGACATTTTTATATCCCGCAGCAACCAACTGGCTGAACAGCGCCGCGAGGCAAAGCTGAAGAAATCCCGCATACTGCGCGCCGAGGACGATCAGACGATCCAGCGCACGCAGGAACTTCTGGACATTCTGGAAGAAGGGCCGGATCTGCTGATGGCCTTTGACGGGGCGCTGTTCAGCGAGTTGGTTGAGAAAATCACCATTCAGAATAACAGCACAGCAATCTTCCGGCTCATCAATGGATTGGAAATCCCTGAACACTTTGAAAGGAGAAAATAACGATATGGCATCCAAGCGAAAAATGGTCTTCGGCTACCGCATGGAGTTTGGGGACATCAGTCCCTGCCCCGAAGAGGCGGAAACGGTACAGTACATCTATACAGCATACCTCACCGGTGCATCCTTCCGGCATCTCGCAAAGGAACTCGATAAAATGGATGTTCCTTACGATGCAGGCAAACACTGGAACGTAAACATGGTGGCCCGAATTTTGGAGGACAGCCGCTATATCGGAACAGAGGTCTACCCCGCACTCATATCTGCGGAGCAGCTTCAGGCAGTACAGGAGCGTCGAAAGCAGAAACGCTCTATTCCCTCTCGAACCCCCGCGCAGGCCGCGCTTTACAGGCTCTGCGGCGGCACAGTCCCCGACAGCGTTGCGCGAAAAGTTCTCAAGATATTGAATCAGGTGGTAGGCGATCCGCAGCTCATCAAGATAGAGGCATTCGGTGTTCCCAGCACAGAAGATATTCGTCGGCTCCGACTGGAGCTGGACAGGCTTCTGCATACACCGCCCGTGGATGAAGAAGTCGCACGGCAGAAAGCGATGGAGCTTGCGGTCTTGACCCTTATAAGCGTCCAGATGGAGGAATACGAAGCCCACCGCCTCCGCAGCATCCTCGGGCGGAGGTCAAAGATGGTCGAACTGGACGCAGAACTGCTGCGACAGGGAGTTCAGAGCGTCGAATGTCAGGGCGACGATGTGCGCGTCCATCTGAAAAATGGTCAATGCCTGGAAGCATAGACCATCCCCGCGATTGACGAAAGGAGCGTGACCGCTCATGGCAGAGCCTCGTCCGGAGAGAAAAATTATTATCATTCCGGCGAAAAAGGAATCCCCGCAGGAACAGGCAAAGAAACGAAATCTGCGCGTCGCCGCTTACTGCCGCGTATCCACCGGTGATGAAGAGCAGCTGACCAGCTATGAGAACCAGAAAGCGTTCTACACCGAGAAGATCATGAAGAATCCTGATTGGACGATGGTGGACATCTTCGCAGATGAGGGCATCACAGGAACCTCCACCTGCCGGCGCAAGCAGTTCCTTCGCATGATCCGCCAATGCCGGCAGGGCAAAATCGACATGATTCTCGCCAAGTCTGTCTCCCGCTTCGCCAGAAATACGCTGGACACCATCAGCTATACCCGTGAGCTGCGAAGTCTCGGCATTGCCGTGATCTTCGAGGAGCAGAACATCAACTCCATCTACCCGGAAAGCGAATTCCTCATTGCACTCCACGCCGCCTTCGCTCAATCCGAGAGTGAATCCATCTCTGCCAATGTCCGCTGGGGCAAGCGTCAGTCCATCAAGGACGGCAAGGTCACATTCCAGTACAAGACCATGCTGGGCTACGAAAAAGGGCCGGATGGCGCCCCCGTGGTCATCCCCGAAGAAGCCGAAATCATTTGCCGAATCTTTGAATGGTACCTTGCCGGAAGAAGCGTCCAAAACATTCGACAGGCGCTGGAGGCCAGTGGTGTCCGCAACGCTGCCGGAACAACGGAATGGACTACCAGCAACCTGCGCGCCATCCTCACCAACGAAAAATACTGTGGGGACGCCCTGCTTCAGAAAACCTTCATCAAGGACTGTATCAGCAAAAAAGCAATATTGAATACAGGGCAGCTTCCCAAGGTCCTCATTCAGGACAACCATGAAGCTATCGTCAGCCGCGAGATGTTCGATGCTGTGCAGCTTGAAATTGCACGGCGCCGTGCACAGGATGGGCGCACAAGGAAAAGTGCTCCCACCGGACGCGGCAAATTCAGCGGCAAGTACGCACTCAGTGGACTGCTGTTCTGCGCGGAATGCGGTACAGCCTACCGCCGTGTCGTATGGACACAGCACGGTGAAAAGCGTGCGGTTTGGCGCTGCACGAGCCGCCTGGACTATGGAAAGAGATACTGCCTGCATTCTCCGACGCTGGACGAGGGGCCTCTCCAACAGGCCATACTGAGCGCCGTCAATTCTGCCATGTCCGATCACGGCACTCTGACCGCGCAGCTTATTGACATAATGGAGCAGGAACTTGCCCCTATCCCCGGCGAGAGCATGAGTCTCGGAGATATTGACCGAGCCATGGAAGGCTTGGGACAGCAGTTCAACGATCTTCTGCGAGAAGCCGCCGATGCGAATAACGCTGACAGCTACACTGCACAGTTCCAATCCATCTCCACGGCAATGGCAGAGTTCAAGCGCCGCAAAGCCATGATTCTGCAAATTCGTCAGGAACAGGAGCAGACGAACCGCCGTGTGCAGGCGGTCGCGTCGGTGCTGAAAACTGCGTCAAGTGAGCTTACGGAATGGGATGATAATGTGGTCTATCAGCTCTTGGAGAAGGTCACCGTCCTGTCCCGAGAGCGCATCCGTGTAACGCTGCGGGACGGGCTGGAAATCGAGCAGGTTGTGGATCAGCCCAAGAGGAGGAAATTCGCATGATCTATGTGACCGGAGATACCCACGGAAACTTCCTGCGCTTCCAGCTGGAACACTTCCCGGAGCAAGCCGGGATGACGAAGGAGGATATGGTCATCATCGCAGGAGACTTCGGCGGCGTGTGGTTTGGTGACAGCCGCGACAATGAAGCGTTGGACTGGCTGGAGAGCCTGCCCTTCACGGTGGCTTTTGTAGATGGCAATCATGAGAACTTCGATGCCTTGGCAACATACCGAGTAGAAGAATGGCATGGTGGAAAAATTCAGCGCATCCGGCCTCATGTGGTACACCTGATGCGTGGTCAAGTTTACGAACTGGACGGATACCGCTTCTTCATGATGGGCGGCGCCAAAAGTCACGACACCGATCACCGGATCAACCATATCTCGTGGTGGCAGCAGGAACTTCCCTCTGATGAGGAATACAGCGAAGCCTTGCAAAATCTGGAGAGATGCAACTGGCAGGTGGATTACGTCATCACCCACTGCGCTCCGACAAGCATTGCCCGCAAGGGGTCCCGCCACAACGAAGCAGACCGGCTCACGGACTTTCTGCAAAAAATTCGGGATAAAACAGATTTCCGTTACTGGCTGTTCGGACACTACCACGATAACCGCATGATCGACGCCAGGCACATCCTGCTGTGGGAGCAGATCGTGCAGATCTGCTAAGATCCAGCGGAAAAGGCAGTAAAGGAAAGAGCGGTGCAGCGCCGCTTTTTCCTTTGCGGCTTTGCGGCAGAGTAGAAAAACCGAGTAACGGCTTGCAAGTGGAGCGGATCTGTTGGAAAGGTAGAAGAATGCTTTCGATGCTTCCTTTTGATAGACTGTGGATCTGCAGCCTGCTATACTGGAAGCAACAAAAGAACAGGAGAAATAGAGATATGGATACGTTAATGGAGTTCAGCATCCAAGGTGACCTCTTCTTTTTCTATGATACATTATCAGCGGGAGAGAAGGAAATCGTTCGTAAATGCATGAAGACAAAGTATAAAGGTCACATAGTAGGCGATCCTAATATCGATGAATTTTTAGAAGAACTCGAGCGTGATCATGGCATTCGGTTGAAGAGGTTGCCGGTAACGAGCGTCGTCGCGGTGTGAGCGCGAAACAGCCTTCCTTCAAATTCCTGTGGACTTTCTCTGTCGGCGTGCTATCATACTGAGTGTTCGACTCAAGCAATGAGATGAACTTCTACAAGACTTGCAGAAAGGTGACTCTATGAAAAAACAAATTCGAGCCGCGGCGCTTGCGCTGTGCACCCTTATGCTCTTTGCCGCGGCGATCGGCTGCGGTAAGCAGGAAGAACCGACCACGGAGCAACCTGCATTAGAAACGGTGGAGTACTCCAACCTGACCGATGATGATTCCCGCAAACAGCTTTCACAGCTTCTCTCGGATGCTGGGATCGAAGGATCCCGCATCACCGCTCTGATGGATTGGGTGGAACAGTTCAATGCCAGCGTCAAAAGCGAGTGGCTGACCGACGGCTTCGAGAGCGCCGTGCCGACTGACACCAAGTATGATCCCTACGAGATGCAGGATGAGTGGACGGCGGCAAACGGCAGCTTTCCCGGCTATAACTGCCGCATCACAGCATTTGGCCTGTTCAGCGAATGGATAACAGCCGGAGCCGACCAACCGGAGGTACAGGGCGAGGATTCCCTCTTTACTGATCTGGAAACCATTTCCGCCGATCCTGACGCGCTCTGCGGGGACAGCACCGCCAAATTCTGCGCGCTGTTCGCACCGGTGAATGCCGCGGACAGCACAGAGGTCGAAGCGCAGGTCAAAGCGCTTCAGGAGGGCTGGGCAGCCCGCGGCATCGCGTTTGCAGACAGCAAAGCAAGCATGATCTCTGTTGTCTTCCACGATAAATTCTCGGATGAGGACAACACGCTGTTCGTTGGTCATGTCGGCGTGCTGCTGCCTGCGGAGGACGGTTCGCTTTACTTCGTCGAAAAGGTGGCGTTCCAGGAGCCGTACCGTTTAGTGAAACTTCGAAACCACACGGAATTGAGCGACTATCTGATGGAAAAATACGATACTTCCTGGGGGCAGGATACAACGCGCCCCTTCATCATGGAGAACGATACTCTGATGGACGGATACCGACCGAACCCTCTGGAGGAAACAAACCCTTAAAATTGAAACAGCAGCAGCGGGATGGCATTACCATTCCGCTGCTGCTACTTTATAGAATAAGCGCACAGCGCCGGAAAGGAGAAAGCCCATGAACATCCGCAAACCCATAGATCACAGCATCTTGTTTTCAGAAATAGACAAGCTCATGGCAGGACAGCTTCCGCAGATGGAGTTGTACTGTGAGATCGGTCAGCTGGTCAGCGGCAGAGCGGAAAAAGGCGCGGCTGTCGCGGCGTCGGAATACCTGCAAGCGGCCTATCCTGCGGTCGAGGGCTTTTCTCCCCGCAATCTGCGCCGTATGCGCGCGTTCTACGCAGCCTACGAGGAATCCCCTGAAATCATGCAGCAGGCGATGAACCTCGGTTGGACGCAGAATGTGGCGATTTTAGAGAGATGCGGCAGCAACGAGGAACGGGCGTGGTACATCCGAGCCGTGCTGCGCTTCGGCTGGAAGAAAGCAAAATTGCTGGAAGCCATAGATTCTCAAGCGTGGTTGCATTCTTCTCTCGACGAACAAGCGGTTTCCTGCTATACTGAAAGAAAAGAAGTAACACAGGAGAGCGAACATGATGAAGAAGATACTCTTTGTGTGCCACGGCAACATCTGCCGCAGCCCAATGGCAGAGTTCGTAATGAAGGACTTGGTCAAGAAGGCTGGGCTGGAGTCACAGTTCCATATCGAGTCGGCGGCGACCAGCCGGGAAGAGATCGGCAATCCGGTCTATCCTCCGGCGCAGCGCAAGTTGGCGGAACACGGAATAGCCTGCGACGGTCACGCGGCGCGGCAGCTTACCAATGCCGACTACGAGAAATACGACCTGCTGATCGGCATGGACAGAGCCAACCTCCGGGATATGTACCGCATCTGCGGCGGCGATTTTTCCGGCAAGTTGCATCTCCTGATGGACTACACCAAGCAGCCCCGCGATGTTGCCGACCCGTGGTACACCGACGATTTCGAGGCAACCTGGCAGGATGTGCTGGAGGGCTGCCAAGGACTGCTGCATAAACTGATGGAGGGAAACGAAAAATGCTGATGAATTCTAACGAGTATCTGAATATCGTCGAATCGATCAAGCAGGAGATCCGCACGGCGCAATACCGTGCTACGGTCAGCGTCAATCGAGAGCTGCTGGTCCTCTACCACTCCATCGGCGAGGTCATCAACGAGCACAAGACATGGGGCAACAAATTTGTCGAAAATCTTGCCGCCGACATTAAAATTTCTTTTCCGGACGCCACTGGCTACTCAGTGAGAAACCTGAAATACATGGCGAAGTTCGCATTGCGTTTTCCCGATAAGGAAATTGTGCAAGCGGCGCTTGCACAAATTACTTGGTATCACCATATTGCCCTAATGGATAAGGTAAAGAGTGCAGACGAGCACATTTGGTATGCCGAACAAGTTGCTAAGAACGGCTGGTCCCGCAATGTGCTGGTCCACCAAATCGAAAGCGGGCTGTATCAGCGGCAGGTGCTGGCAGAAAAGGTGTCCAACTTTGAAAGCCGTCTACCGTCTCCGCAGAGCGAACTCGCGGCCCAGACGATGAAAGACCCGTATATCTTTGATTTTATTCCATTCAAAGAGGATATGGTAGAGCGTGACATCGAGCAAGCGCTGGTCAAGGACGTGACAAAGCTCCTGCTGGAGCTGGGGACCGGCTTTGCGTTCCTCGGCAATCAGTACCACCTCAATGTGGGCGGCGATGATTTCTACATCGACCTGCTGTTCTATAACTTGAACCTCCGCTGCTATGTAGTGATCGAGCTGAAGACCGGCGAGTTCAAGCCGGAATACGCCGGCCAGCTTAACTTCTACCTCTCTGCCGTGGATGGTATCCTGAAAAAAGAGCAGGACAATCCGTCGATTGGTCTGCTGCTCTGCAAGAGCAAGAATGACCTCGTGGCAGAGTATTCGCTCAAGGACATGAGCAAGCCCATCGGCGTCAGCGCCTATCAGATTACCAGCAACCTGCCGGAAGAACTGGAGCGCCAACTGCCGTCCGTGGAGGATATCCAAAAACGAATCAAAAAGCTGTAAACTACGATTAGATAGAGGTACTACAGATGACATTTACCAACTGGACTTTGGTTGCTAAAACAGCAGATGAGCAGCAATGCATAAGTCCGCTATTTACATTTGTACTAAAACAATTTGTAGAGATATTTGGAGTTACAGCATTAAATAGTGAGCAATGTATTGTATATAATGAGCCTACTGCACCCTATCCGATGCTTGTTACCAATCATACACCAATTCGAATTCGAACCTGTACTGACTCTCTCAAGATTTGGGATCAATATATTTATCAACTATCTCATGAGCTAACGCATTATGTCATTCGTCAGTATAAGGAAGACAAAGACGCCATTGTCAAATGGTTTGAAGAAACCATCTGCGAAGCAATGTCGCTATACATATTAAAGACATCCAGTCTGAGATGGAATGAATGCCCATTGTCGCGTAATGACCCTAATTACAGTTTGAAAATAATGCATTACTTTGAGAATGTTTACAACAAAATAGCCCCAAGTGCACTGAAAAAATGCCATACGCTTGACGACCTAAAAGCGGTTGAAGATTTTTGCGAAACTCGAAGGGATGATCGAGGTATTGAACGAAACTATTTGCTGAATAACTTCCTTAAGTATCCCGAGAGTATTTCTGCATTTATTTATTATCCTCTATATATGCGAGGTGATCTCCAAATCGATTTCGCCAAATGGACGAAAGTCAGTCCATCGCCTATTGTTTCCGCGTTAGAATCCATACAGCCCAACCTCGCATCATAAGCAATAGCCAAGGGCCTTACGAAAATATCCAGAATGGTGTAGCTTGCCAAAAGTCCTCGAAATCGTCTGATTTCGAGGACTTTTGCTTTTCATAAGTTTCGTTTTGGGGATACCACTTTTTTCTGACCCAAACGCTGACCCCAACGGGAGCGGATAGCGGAAAGCATCAGACGGCACGGGAGAGGATATTGCCCATTGTTTGCGCCGCTTTGAGTTGGGCGTCGGTGGTGACGTGGGCGTAAGTGTCCAGCGTGAAGCCCGCCGAGTAGTGACCCAGCATACTGCTGACGGTTTTCACGTCCACGCCGTTTTGCAGGGCCATCGTCGCGAAGGTATGGCGGAGATCGTGGAATCGGATGCGGGGCAGCCCAGCCCGTTTCAGCACCCGCTGGAGCATGTGCAGGACGCTGTCCGGGGACATGGGGCCTCCGGTGGGCGATGGGAATACCCATTCGCTGTTACCCACCTTGCACTTTTGCATTTTCAGAACGCTTATCGCGCCTGCCGACAGCGGCAGGGTGCGGTAGGCGTTTTTTGTTTTCAGCGGTGCCTCGACCACTTTGCCATTCTGCCGTGAAATTGCCCGTTGGATTTTCAGCACGCCACGGTTGAGGTCTATATCCGTCCACTTCAATCCCAGCAGTTCCCCACGACGTAGTCCTGTGGCAAGGTCGAGGTAGTAGAGCTCGTACACGCCGCTGTCCCTGGCCTCCCGGAAGAAGGCGCTGAGTTGATTTGCGGTCAGGGTCTTCATCTCCTTGTGCTCCACCTTCGGCAGGGCGCAGCCCTGTGTCGGGTTGCGGGTTACCAGCTTCTGCTCCATAGCGAGGTTGTATGCCGAGCCGATCATCTGATGGATGTTCCGCACCGTTTTGGGAGCCAGACCTTTCGGCTTTTTCTTGGCTTCGATGCGGTCTACCCGGCCGCCGTCCAACAGGTGCTTGTAGAACCGCTGTAAGTCCAGAGAAGTCAGGTCTGCCAGCGGGATGCTGCCAATTTGCGGCTTGATGTGGTTTTTCAGAAAACCTTGCGAGGTTTTGTAGGTCGATGGGCGCAGCTTGATTTTTGCGTAGTTTTCCATCCACACTTCCAGCCAACTCCCCACGGTGTAGGTCTTGGCTCGTCCGTAGTCGATACCGACGTTTTCCTCGATGGCTTTTTTGAGTTTCTCTTTCACTTCCGTTTGCGTCTTGCCGAGGACGTTTTTGATGATGGCTTTGCCAGTTTCCGGATCGTGACCGACTGTGTAGCGTCCTTCCCATCGTCCGTCCTTTCGTTTTCGGATGTTGCCCTCGCCGTTTGCTCGTCGCTTTGGCATGGTATCAGCCCCTTTCGCAACGAACAATACCGTAACCAAGGCAACAAAGCTACCCGAAAGTCGAACTGTTATCAGAAAGTTATCATTTGCCCCATCGGAGCCGCGCCGCCTTATCTTTGACTATTGCGGCGCAATTTTTGCG
>DPGF01000054.1:0-222 GCA_003522105.1 Oscillibacter sp. | reverse complement strand
TACAGCGGTGCGATTTTTGAACGTCTGAGAAACCCTTTTTATTGACTACAGCGGCGCAAAATATACCCGTTTTCCTCCGAAAATCGCCGCTGCTCAAAGAGCACTTTTTCGAGTGGTTGAAAACGGCGAATTTCTCAACCGCCTGCGAAACGGCCACCTTGAAAAGTCCGCCGCCACGGGGGTCTGATGCCCCCCACGTTCACCCAAGACCGCGAAAACGCC
>DPGF01000052.1 GCA_003522105.1 Oscillibacter sp. | reverse complement strand
AAAACCTCGCAAGGCTTTCTGAAGAACCACATCAAGCCGCAGATCGGCGGCATCCCGCTGGCAGACCTCACTTCTCTGGACTTGCAGCGGTTCTACAAGCACCTGCTGGACGGCGGGCGAGTAGACCGCATTGAAGCGAAAAAGAAACCGAAAGGTCTGGCGCCCAAAACAGTGCGCAACATCCACCAAATGATCGGTTCGGCGTACAACCTCGCCATCGAGCAGAAATTGGTGAGCAAGAATCTGACACAGGGCTGCGCCTTGCCGAAGGTGGAACACAAAGAGATGAAAACCCTGACCGCCGACCAACTCAGCGCCTTCTTCCGAGAGGCCAGAGACAGCGGCGTGTTCGCCCTGTACTACATCGACCTGACCACCGGCCTGCGGCGGGGCGAACTGCTGGGGCTGAAGTGGACGGATGTCGACTTTGAACGCAAAATGGTTAAGGTGCAGCGAGCCATCTCGCGGCAGAATGGCAAAGTGGTCGAGGCACCGCTGAAAACGAAAAACGCCTACCGCACCTTGCCGCTGTCGGCAGACGCGATAAGCGTTCTGAAAATACAGAAATGCAAAGTTGGGAACAGTGAATGGGTATTCCCATCGCCCACCGGAGGCCCCATGTCACCGGACAGCGTGCTGCACATGCTCCAGCGGGTGCTGAAACGGGCGGGTCTACCGAGAATACGCTTTCATGATCTCCGCCACCCGTATGTCAAGCACACGACAAAAATTTTTATTCTGCGCTTGAAGGTTCTTCAAGCGCAGCGCGATCCAGATAGGCGCCGAAAAACTTGCGGGGCTTTTCGGCTTCATCGGAAAGGACTCAAAGCTAAGCTGATTGAGCCTATCCTGCAATAAAAGCGATTTTTAAATTACTCCCCTCTCAAAAAATGTCCTTGTTTTTGTATGCGATCTCGATACGCTTTTCGGGGAACACATACACCTTATCAATCAGAAGACTGGTCAGTGCGGTTGTCAGCCCATTGACACTGAAAACTGCTTTTACTGCCTCCTGTTGACTGTTCTGCCGCTCCTGTTCATTCTGCTTTTGTTTCACCTATGCCAATACTGCGGCATACGCATTTTTTGTTTTCAAAAGCAGTTCATCACACGCGGCTTTTTCAGCGTGAGGAATATAGCCTGCTCCAGCCCAGCCGCATTGACCTTCAGATTGTGGCAGCGGCTTGTTTCATCAGCATGGGAATGACGGCACATATAGTATGGCGTTTTCCGTGATATGCGAGACAGGTGCGTTTTTTTAAGTAAATGTCTGCACAATAGCAACGGCGTGCGTCTGTGCCCACCCCAAAGCTAAGAGGACGTTGCGCATATTGAATAAACGCGGGTTCATTGATGAAAGGAGACGTGTAGAGACTCAAAAGCGGAAACCGTTGCCAAGCATGTAACCGCTACTCCATTTGCTACACCAAAGTGAGTGGAGGGAGTTCACAGAGAAACGGGAATATGCGAGATATTTTGTGTCATTATATGACATCAATAATATGAAGTTAGAAACCGCTTTTCTGCTTTTTCCCAGTCAATAAAGGAAAACCAAGCATCCAAATATTTTTCCTTATCAAACTGATTATCCAGAAAATATGCGTGTTCCCACATATCAATAGCCAAAATGGGTTGCACTGAATCCAACGCTACCGCTTCATTATCGCGCGTAATTGCAATGTGGGGCCCTCCGTTCCTTTCAGAAACCAGCCAGACCCACCCAGAACCAGGAATACTTTCAGCGGCCTCAAGTAGCAGCCGTTTGAATCTTGGCATGGAGCCATAGATAGAGATCAGGACTCCAACCAAACGGTTAAGCGGCGGGGATCCGATTTTATTTTGGATGCTGTCAAAGTATAGTTCGTGGTTGTAGACGGCGCCCGCTGCCGATTTTAACTGTTCTTCCTGGACAATGGGCAAATTGATTTTCTGAGTGAGAAGATTCTCCAGGCTTGTGTCTTCCAGACGGTGCTGTACGACAAGCCGATTGAGCTCCTGAACCTTTTTCGTATAATATCGATTATGGTGCAAGTATAACGTATCAGGATCACAATATGGCACGAATGAAATATAACCATAAGAGAGTTGCTTGGCTTGAAATGGATATCGACTCATATTAGTCCCTCCTCTATGCTGAGCTCTTGTATACCCAGTTTTCATGATACTATGATACATTATATGTGCCAAGGAGCGGCCTGTGATTTATCCAAGAGCGATTCCCCGCCCAAATGGGAGGGTGGTGAAGGTGCCGCTGAAAGCAAAAAAACTTTTATCGCAACATCTCCATCTCTGGAGATACAATAGAAGTTCTCGAGGCGCAGAAGAAAAAAGTAACTGGTGAGTATGTATTCCCATCGCCGAACGGCAACCCCATCTCCCCAGATAGCGTGCTGCATATGCTGCTCCGGGTACTGGCGCGGGCAGGACTGCCAAAGGTACGGTTCCACGATCTGCGGCACACCTTCGCAACCATGGCGCTGCAAAACGGCGTGGACGTGAAAACGGTCAGCAGTATGCTCGGACACTACTCCGCAGGCTTCACACTGGACACTTACGCCCACGTTACCACCGACGCCCAACTGAAAGCCGCCCAGACCATTGGCAATATCCTATCCCGTGCGGTATAGACCTTTCCGCTACCCGCTCCCGTTGGGGTCAGCGTTTGGGTCAGGAAAAAGCAACACCCTAAATACGGAACTTATGAAAAACAAAAGTCCTCGAAATCATACGATTTCGAGGACTTTTGGTACGCCGTGAGGGATTCGAACCCCCGGCCTTCTGGTCCGTAGGTTGTCTCACGCACAAATCGGAGTCATTTCAGCTTCGATTTGTGCTTTTTGCCACCATTCGCTCGGCGGATCTTCCATTGTTTCCGCCCAGCCCTGCCCGTTCCAATTCCATTCTGGGTCAAAACTGGGTCAGGAACAGGAGGATTCCAATTTTGCTGGTCTGGCGCTGAAATTTTTCTTGCGTGATGGAATGGCTCATGGTATTATAAAAGTGCAATCGCAAGAAAAGTTATAAAGGGGGGGTGCTGACTTGCCAAGAGGAAAACTGTTAAACGGTCTGGTAACGCAGCAAAAGGTATTACGGGCGGCGGTGGCGCTGTTCCTGGAAAAGGGCTACACCAGAACTACAACCGGAGAGATCGCAAAGGCGGCAGGCATTGGGCAGAGTTCGTTCTTTCATGTTTTTCCCAGTAAGGAGGCGCTGCTGCTGGAGTTGGTACAGCGGATGTTCAGCGGGCAATTCGCTCTGGCGGGACAGCACAGCGGGGAACAAGACCCGGTGCTCCTGTACGCCGTGGAAACGGCCCTCCAGCTCCACATCGCCGAGCTGACCGAGCCGCTGCGGGAGCTGTATGTGATGGCATACTCCCTGCCCTCCATCGCGGCGTATCTTTACAAAAGCACAACGAAGCGTCTGCAAGTTATTTTCGGGCCTTATCTGCCGGAGGCGGAGCCCAAGGACTTCTACGAGATGGAGATCGCGTCGGGCAGTATCATGCGAGGCTTCATGTCGGTTCCCTGTGACGTGTATTTCACGATGGAGGCCAAGGTTTCCCGCTTTCTGGACTGTTCATTGAAGCTCTATGACGTATCGAAGGAGAAGCGTGCGGCGATCACGGCGGCCGTCTTGCAGATGGACCTTCACACAATGGCTTTGGGCATCATCCAGAAGACCGTCCGGCAGGCGGAAAAGGGCTTTGAAGCTCTGACGGAAAAACAAATTTAGGCAAGGGGGTATCCCCTTGGTGCATCCATTGGATGCACCATACCACTTTCATCTCGGAGAGCTTCTCCTTCGCCTCGTCGATGGCCTCAAGCTGCGCCTCGACTTCTTCGGCGTTCTCTTCAGTGATTTCTTCTGCGTTCGGTAAACCGTCGATCATGGCCTGTACCTGATCTG
>DPGF01000114.1:4178-4697 GCA_003522105.1 Oscillibacter sp. | reverse complement strand
GACTTCACGCACTTTGAGTCCATCACGCCCGAGCAGCTGCTCGCGGTCGATACCTTCGTCAACGACGCGATCCTGCGCGGCATCCCCGTTGTGACCGAGGTGCTGCCCATCGAGGAAGCGAAGAAGAAGGGCGCCATCGCGATGTTCGGCGAAAAGTACGGCGACGTCGTCCGCGTGGTCGAGATGGGCGATGTGTCCATGGAGTTCTGCGGCGGTACGCACCTTGACAACACCGCCAAGGTCGGCCTCTTCCGCATCAAGAGCGAGGGTAGCGTTGCCTCCGGCGTGCGCCGCATCGAGGCCATCACCGGCCGCCAGACGCTCGAAGAGCTCAGAAGCGGTCAGGAAAAGCTCATCCGCGCCTCTCAGCTCCTCAAGACCACTTCGAACGAGCTGGAGAGCCGCATCGGCGGTATGCTCAGCGAGATGAAGGAGATCAGAAGCCAGCTTGAAAAGTTCAAGGAGCAGGCTTCCCTCGGCGAGGCACGTTCCTTCCTCACGTCCGCCAAGGAGGTCAAG
>DPGF01000114.1:423-3900 GCA_003522105.1 Oscillibacter sp. | reverse complement strand
GTCGGCGTGCTCGCCTCCGTCAACGAAGGCAAGGTCACGCTTCTGGCCGTGTGCGGCAAGGAAGCGGTCGCAAGCGGCGTCAAGGCCGGCGACATCATCAAGGCCATCGCGCCCATCTGCGGCGGCAAGGGCGGCGGCAAGCCCGACAGCGCCATGGGCGGCGGCACCGAGGTGAGCAAGGTCGACGACGCGCTCGCGGCGGTGGACGATCTCATTCTCAGCAAGCTCGGTTAAGTCGGTACTATCAAAGAGCGTTAAAGAATCAATTCATGTAAAATAAAACAACTTTACAGAAAGAAAGGAGAAATCAACATGTCGGATTGTCTGTTCTGTAAGATCGCGGCGGGCGAGATCCCCTCGAGCAAAGTCTATGAGGACGAGCAGTGCTATGCCTTCAACGACATCGCGCCGCAGGCGCCCGTGCACTTCCTCGTGATCCCGAAGGTGCACATTGCGTCTGTCGCGGGCGTGAGCGCTGAAAACAGCGCCATCGTCGCGCACATCTTCGAGGTCATCGCCAAGCTCACCAAGGAGATGGGCATCGAGAGTTACCGCGTCGTGTCCAACATCGGCGAGCAGGCTGGGCAGAGCGTGCCGCACCTGCACTTCCATGTGCTCTCCGGCCGCGACATGACCTGGCCTCCGGGCTAAGGATTTCCCCTGTAGGGGACGTGCATAAAAGGCAGCGCCACGGCGCTGCACGCATCAAAGGGGGTATTCTCTTCTCGAAGAGAATACCCCCTTTGTATCCCCCAGAGAAGGACGAGGGGCGTTCCCCCTCGACCCCCGACATTGCGAGTTTGAGGCTTGAAGGGCTGCCCGGCCTGCGGAATGGAAGTGCGGTGTACGTGGCTTTGCCACGAGCTTTCTGAGAGTCGTTTCTTGTTGCAACCGTGCGCACTCCGTAGCGCGCGAGTGACGGTAGCTCGGCGGCGGACTGCCTGCGTACCGGCGGCATTTTCTTGCTTGCCAAATGGCAGGAATTATTGTATGCTTAGATGCATAATGTGAAGCCGTATGGGTGAAGATTCTCTTGGAAATGTTACCAAATGGTAGCATAAATCCGAGGTGATCTCATGCATTTTCAGCGGCTGGAAGACCTTCGGGTAGATAGCGATAAGACGCAGATCGAGATAGCGGAATATCTTAATCTGAATCGCAATGTTTATTGGCGATATGAAAAGGGCGAGCGGGAGATCCCTGTGTGGGCGGTCATCAAGCTCGCCGACTACTACCGCGTCAGCACCGACTACCTGCTCGGGCTGACGGACGACCCCGCGCGCCGATGAGGGTACTGGCGATCTTCTGCGCGGCGTTTGCATTCGGCACTGCGCTCGCGCAGTATCTGCTGAGTGCGCGATGGGCGCTCATCTTGTGCGTCATTTTTGCGTCGGCGGCGCTCATCATGGGGCTTTGCGGCTGCGCGGTAAAACGCGGGGCGTGGGCGAAGCGCGCCTTTTTGTGTGCGCTTGGTCTTGCCCTTGCGCTCGGGTACAACACGCTCTACGCGCATTTTGTCAAATCTCCGAACGACGCGCTGCTCGGCACGCAGGACACGGTAGAAGTGGAGCTTCTGGGCTACGCGGAGGAGACGAGCCGCGGGGCAAAGGTTCCGGTGAAGATCCTGCATCGGGGCCTGCCCGGTAAGGCCATCTACTATGGCGACAGCTCCCTTTTGGATCTCGCGCCCGGCGCACACGTGACGGCGGAGGCACTCTTCAACAGCGCGACCGACCCGACGGGGAAGGGACTGCATCTGCGCAATTTCACAGCCAAGGGCGTCTATATCCTGCTCTATCAGCGCGGCGAGCCTTCGTATGACGAGGCGAACGCGGGCGCGCTCAAGTATCTGCCGCAGCGCATCGCAAGAAAACTCGGCGAGACCATTGAGCAAAGCTACGGCGAGCGCGAGGGCGCATTTTTGCGGGCGCTGCTGCTGGGCGACAAGAAATATCTCGACGAAGAGGACGCGAGCAACTTAGCCGAGGTGGGCCTTTCTCACGTGATGGCGGTCTCTGGTCTGCACTGCTGCTTCTTGGCGTCGCTGATTGGCGCGCTCATGGGTGGCAGGCAGCGAAAACTCCGCTGCGCCGTGACGATCCCACTTGTTTTTCTCTATGCGTTTGTCACGGGGCTGACGCCGAGCATTCTGCGCGCGTGCATCATGATCTCAATGGGCATGATCGCACCGCTTCTGGGGCGCGACAACGACTCGCCGACGTCCATCTCGTTTGCGCTGCTGCTCATTCTGCTCAAAAATCCGTTCGCCATCGCAAGCATCAGCTTACAATTATCGTTTTCCGCGGTGGCGGGCATCATTTTCCTCACGCCGAAGCTCACCGCCCTTGCGCGCGGGAAACACAAGCTGCTGCGCGCAGTGATGCTGTCGTTTTCGACGACGCTCGGCGCGATGGTGTTTTCAACGCCCCTTGCCGGCTACTATTTCGGCACGCTTTCCGTCGTGTCGCTTTTGAGCAACCTTTTGTGCCTGTGGCTCGTGAGCATCGTGTTCGCGCTGGGACTGGTCTCGGTGATCGTCGCGGCGGCTGTGCCGCAGCTCGGTGCGTTCTGTGCGCTCCTGCCGACGCTCGGCATCCGCGCGGTGCTCTCGATCGCGGGACTTTTGGAGGAGCTTCCGTTCCACGCAGTGTACTTCAACACCGCCTTTTCTGTTGCATGGCTCGTCTACGTGTATGCCATTTTCATCGCCTGCGCGCTGGCAAAGCGGGGAAAGTACCGCTACTTTGCGGCGCTGGGGCTTTCGGCTGCATCGCTCTTTGCCGCAGCAAAGGTCAACGCGCTGCACTATGAGCGCGGCGGGCTCAATGTCGTAGCGCTCGACGTGGGGCAGGGGGAGAGCGTGCTGCTCATTTCCGAGGGCCACGCGGCGCTCGTGGACTGCGGCAGCAAGAATTCCTATATCGACGCCGGCGCCATCGCGGCGGACTATCTGCGCTCCGCGGGTGCGACGCTCGACAGCGTGGTGCTGACGCACTATCACGAGGATCACGCCAACGGCCTTGCCGCGCTCTTTGCGCGCATGAGTGCATCGACCATCTACTTAGCTGACATTGACGCGGGCGAGGGCGACCGCGATGAGGTCGAAGCGCTCGCCGAGCGCTACGGCGTGGAGATCCATTATGTCACCGAGGTGACGGAGATCACGAACGGCGCGTCGACGATGAACATCTATCCGCCGGTGGGCGAGGAGGGCGCAAACGAGCTGGGGCTTGCAGTGCTGTGCTCGCTCGGCGATTTCGACACGCTCATCACCGGCGACATGGACGGGAAAACGGAAACGAAGCTTGTGGAAGCCTACGATTTCCCGGACATCGAGGTGCTGCTCGTCGGACATCACGGCTCAAAGTACTCCACCGGTACAACGCTGCTTGAATCCGTGACACCGGAGGTCGGCGTCATCAGCGTGGGCGACAACAGCTACGGCCACCCAACTGAGGAGGCGCTGCTGCGCCTGAC
>DPGF01000114.1:0-242 GCA_003522105.1 Oscillibacter sp. | reverse complement strand
GAGGAGGCGCTGCTGCGCCTGACGGACGCGGGCATGAGCGTGTACCGCACGGATATGCAGGGCAATATTTTGATCACAGTGAACTGAGAGGACTTCATGGCAGAGAGAAAAACGCCCAACAAGGGCTATCAGAAATTAAAAAGCGACCTGAGCACGGGAGAAATCGGTCAGGTTTATATCTTTCACGGCGAGGAGAGCTACCTGCGCGAATACTACCTTGGCGAGATCAAAAAGAAGCTCGT
>DPGF01000135.1 GCA_003522105.1 Oscillibacter sp. | reverse complement strand
TCCACGTTGTTGAGCACCGTGGGTTCAGCCCACAGGCCGTGCTCAATGGTGCGCGGGGGCTTGACGCGCGGCATGCCGCGGTTGCCCTCGATGGACGCAGTCAGGGCGCTGCCCTCGCCGCAGACGAATGCGCCCGCGCCCTTGGCAACATGAATGCGGAAGTTAAAATCGCTGCCGAGGATATGCTCGCCGAGAAGCCCTGTCTCCTCCGCTCTGGCAATGGCTGTTTTCAGACGGTTCACCGCCAGCGGATATTCCGCGCGCACGTAAATGTAGCCCTCGTCGCTGCCGACGGCAAGACCCGCGATCATCATGCCCTCAAGCACGCTGTGGGGGTTGCCCTCCATCACGCTGCGGTCCATGAACGCGCCGGGATCGCCCTCGTCGCCGTTGCAGACGATGTATTTCTTTGCGCTCTTCTGCTTGCGCGCGCCGTCCCATTTGCGTCCGGCGGGGAAACCGCCGCCGCCGCGGCCGCGCAGGCCAGAATCGAGAATGTCGCGGCAGATCTCCTCGTCCGTCATTTCGAACAGCGCCTTTTCAAACGCGCTGTAACCGCCCTTGGCGATGTACTCCTCGATGTCCTCGGCGTCCGCCGTGCCGCAGTTTCCCAGCACCACGCGGTGCTGCTTTTTATAAAACGGGATCTCCTCCTGCTTCGGATACGCCGTGCCGTCCAGATGATAAACAAGGCGGTCGATGACCTCGCCGCCGAGGACGGTCTTTTCTAAGATCTCGTGGCAGTCCTCGGGCTTGACGTGAATGTACATCACACCCATCGGCTCGATGTGCACCAGCGGCCCCATCTCGCAGAAGCCGTGGCAGCCGCTCATCTTGACGTGCAGGCTCTTCTCCTCGTCCGTGTCGTGCTTCAGCCCCACATAGACCTTCAACCCGCGCGATTCACACTCGGCCTTGAAATTGTCGTAAATCTTCATTGCGCCGCCGGCAATGCAGCCGGTGCCCGCGCAGATGAGAATGGACGGCACCTCGCGGCTTTGCGCAAGATCATGCTCCGCCTGCGCGCGCAGGGCGCGGAATTCTTCTCTATTCAGCTTGTTCACGCCTGCACCCCCTCGTTTTTGCGAATGGAGTCGAGCAGCTCAATAGCATGCTCGGGATCCATCTTGGCATGTACTTCCCCGTCCACGGTCATAACCGGCGCCAATCCGCAGGCGCCGAGGCACGCGACCGTTTCGAGCGTAAAGAGGCCGTCGTCCGAAGTCTTTTTCTTCCCGTGCAGCCCGAGGTATTCATAGATCGCATCATAGATCGGCCCGGACTTGCGCACATGACACGCCGTACCCGCGCAGACCTTGATGATATGCTTTCCCTTGGCCTCCAGCGAAAAATTCTCGTAGAATGTCGCCACACTGTATACCTTTGATACGCTTACACCGAGCGTATCGGCGATGAGCGTCAGGTTTGCTTCGCTTAAGTAATTGTATTCCGCCTGCACATCCTGCAAAATGGCAATGAGGTTGGACGGATCGTTCTCATGCATGGCAAGGATGCTCAGGACTTTCTCTGTGTCAGGTTTCATAGCTGCCCTCCTAATCTAATCCTGAGAGCGATTATACCGCTTTTTTTAAGGCATTTTCAATCAAATGCGCAAAAATTATCGATTGATTATCCCTATAGGCCTAATATTTTTCTGCAAGTCAATAAATGCCGAGATCTCCGCATCTGTTGCGCATGAAAAAAGGGATCCGCCATACGGCGGATCCCTTCTCTTTTTCGTTTGTTTGCTTACCTCGCACCCTTCGGCATGCGCTCTTTGATCTGCTTGCCCGTTGGCGTAGCGGAAAGACCGCCGAGCGCCGTCTCGCGGAACTCGACCGGCATACGGCGTCCGACCTCGCCCATCGCGTCGATGACCTCATCGACGGGAATGCGGCTTTCAATGCCTGCCAGTGCCATATCTGCCGCGGAGATGGCATTCACCGCACCAATAACATTGCGCTTGACGCACGGGACCTCGACAAGGCCCGCCACGGGGTCGCAGACAAGCCCCATCAGATTCTTGAGCGCCATGGCCACCGCGTGGCCGATCTGCTCGTTCGTGCCGCCGCGCAGAGACACAAGCGCGCCCGCCGCCATGGCTGATGCCGTGCCGATCTCCGCCTGACAGCCGCCCGCCGCACCGGAAATGCTTGCGCGGTGCGCGATGACGGCCCCGATTCCCGCGGCAACATACAGTGCTTCCAGCAGCTCATGCTGCGTGTGCTTTTCACGCTCGCACAGCGGCAGCAGCACTGCAGGTACCACGCCGCAGGAACCTGCCGTCGGCGCGGCAACGATGCGGCGCATGCAGGCGTTCGACTCCGCCATGGAAAGCGCCTGCACGATGACCTCATCTATGAACTCCCCACCGATGCTTTCGCCGCGGCGCGCGTACAGCCGCATCTTCAGCCCGTCTCCGCCGACCAGCCCGCTCACGCTGCGCTGCGTACCGGTGTAGGAATCGGCTGCGTCCTGGATCGCCTGCCAGGTGGAAAGCATTTTGGCCATTGATGCCTGCCGGCTCACCTGACGCTCCTCCATATCGTACTTCAAAACGATCTCCCAGAACGGGATCTCTTCCCGCGCCGAGCGCTCAAAGATTTCCTTCATCGAATCCAGCGCCATCTTCATCGTCCTCCTTATCGTAATAAGTCACGCTCAGGATACCCGGCAGCTCAGAGAGAAATTCCACCTGCCGCGGCTTGATGTGCTGATCTGTTTCAATGACCATCAGCGCATCTCCTCCGCGGCGATGGCGGTTGACGCTCATGTTCGCCACGTTGATGTGCACCTGGCTCAAAATAGACGTGATCGCAGCGACGGAGCCGGTCTCGTCCTGATTGCGGACGATCAGCGTGTTGAAGTCGCCCGTGAAGTTCACGTTGATGCCGTCGATCTTATTGACGACGATCGCGCCGCCGCCGACAGAGGAGGCCTCAATGGTCATCTTTTTTCCGCTTTTCCCCGTCAGCTCCAAAAGCGCGGTGTTCGGGTTTGCATCGCGCAGCTCCACCGTGTGGAAGGAATACGCCATGCCCGCGCGGTTTGCCTCATCGTAGGCATTCGGAATGCGCAGATCGTCCGGCTTCATGCCGAGCAGTCCCGCAAGCAGCGCGCGGTCCGTGCCGTGGCCGACGCCGGTCTCGGCAAAGGAACCGTGCAGGCCGATGTCTGCGCGCGCCACCTCTTCGCCGAGCAGCGTTCTGCCCATGTTGCCGATGCGCGCCGCGCCTGCTGTATGCGAACTGGACGGACCGACCATCACCGGCCCCATCATATCGAAAATATTGATCATGGAAACCCCGTCCTTTCTGGTTTTCTCAGGAAAAAGCATATCATATTCGCTGCCGAAAAGCGAGTAAAATTCCCCTGCCCACGTTGCGACTATTGAATGACACCGTTTACCATGATTCATTTCTATTTTTCATTAAAACCGCCGATTGATGCATTCTCTTCATCACTTACAGGCAAAAACAGGTGCAGGCGATCCCCTCGCCGCACCTGTTTTTCTCATCGATCGGTTTTTACACGCGCTTCCACTTTGCGCCGCCGGGCATGTCGGTCACTTCGACGCCCTGCGCCTTGAGCTCATCGCGGATGCGGTCAGCCTCGGCAAAGTTCTTCGCCTTTTTGGCCTCTGCGCGCTGGTGGATCAGGTTCTCGATGCCCTCGTCCGCCGTGCCGTCCTCGGAGACGACCGTAAAGCCGCCCGCGCTCTGCTGAGACGCAGCCTTCTCCTTCGTCTCGCGCTCGGCTTCGGCCTTTTTGAGAAGGTCGAGGCTCAGCACCGTGTCATAGTCGCCGATGATGGCGAGCTTCGTCGCGCCCGTGGTCTTGGCCTTGAGCACGTCATAGAGCGCGGTCACGCCCATGGCGGTGTTGAGGTCGTTGTCCATTTCCTTCATGAACTTTGCACGGTATTCGGCACGCACGGCCTCGTCCACGCCGCCCTCGTCCTTAATATTCGCAATCTTCGCGATGAGCTTGTTGTACGCGGCGACCGCATTGTCAAGGTTTTCCCACGTGAAGACAAGACTCTTGCGGTAGTGGCTCTGTAAGCAGAAGAAGCGGTACGCCAGCGGGTCATAGCCCTTTTCCTCAAGCAGCGAGACCGTCAGAAATTCGCCCTTGGATTTAGACATCTTGCCGTGCGAGGTGTTGAGATGCGCCACGTGGCACCACTGGAGGCACCAGGGATGACCGAGGTAGCTCTCGCTCTGCGCGAT
>DPGF01000103.1 GCA_003522105.1 Oscillibacter sp. | reverse complement strand
TATCTGCTCTATGTCGGCGTGGTGTCGAGCGGCGTGGGTTACACGCTGCAGATCATCGCGCAGAAGGACGGCGACCCGACGGTCGTGTCGCTGATCCTGAGTCTGGAATCCTTCTTTGCGGTCGTGTCGGGAGCGATCTTCCTGCACGAGCGTATGAGCCTGCGCGAGTACTTCGGCTGCGCGCTGATGCTCACGGCGGTCATTCTCTCTCAGCTGCCGGAGAAAAGCGCCAAAGCGGTTGAAAGCGGCAAGGAAGAGTGATATAATAAACCGATTTAACAAAAATGTGAAGGAAACGGACAGACTATCATGCGGATCAATATTTTAGGCGTTGGCTTTGATAATGTGACGATGGAAGAAGCGCTTGCGCGCGGGGAAAAGCTCCTCTGCACGCCCGGCGCGCACTACGTTGTCACACCCAATCCCGAGATCGTGGAGACCTGCCGCGCGGACGCTGCGGCAAACGCCGCGGTGAACGGCGCGGATCTTGTTTTGCCGGACGGCATCGGCATTGTGTACGGGGCGAAGATCCTGCACGAACCGCTCAGAAGCCGTGTGCCGGGGATCGAATTCGGCACGGGCATGATCGAGCGCTGCGCAAAGCTCGGCAAGAGCGTTTTCTTACTCGGCGCGAAGCCGGGCGTTGCCGAACAGGCGGCGGAAAACCTCAAAAACCGTTTTCCCGGCCTTGTGGTCGCCGGCACGCACGACGGCTACTTTAAGGAAGACGCGCCCATCGCTGAGGAGATCAAAGCGAGCGGCGCGGATATGGCGCTTGTGTGCCTCGGCGCACCCAAGCAGGAGCTTTTCATGGCGAAGTACGGCGAAGCGACCGGCTGCTCTCTTCTGATGGGGCTTGGCGGCTCGATGGATATTTTTGCAGGCGTTGCGCAGCGTGCGCCAGAGTTCTACTGCAAGCATAACCTTGAGTGGTTCTACCGCCTTGTCAAAAATCCGTCCCGCATTGGCCGCATGATGAAGCTGCCGCTCTTTCTTGTCCATGTTTCGGGGGCGAAGCACAAATGAAGGGGAAGCTGATCGTATTTGAGGGAACGGACGGCTCGGGCAAGGCCACGCAGAGCAAGCTCCTCTTCGAGAGATTGCAGCGCGAAGGGATCGACTGCCGCAAGCTCAATTTCCCGCGCTATGGGGAAAAATCCGCCGCACTCGTTGAACTGTATCTCGGCGGCGCGTTCGGCACCCACCCGGACGATGTGAACGCCTATGCCGCGTCGACATTTTATTCGGTCGACCGTTATGCGTCCTATAAGCAGGACTGGGGAAAATATTACGAGGCAGGCGGCCTTCTCATTGCCGACCGCTACACGACCTCAAACGCCGTGCATCAGGCGGGCAAGCTGCCGGACGGCGAGCGGGAGAAGTACCTCGACTGGCTCTTTGGCTTCGAATATGACCTTTTGGGTCTGCCGGAGCCGGCGCTCGTCTTTTATCTCGACGTGCCGACCGAGCTGACCGAAAAGATGATGCGCGGGCGTGAGCAGGCGACCAACACAAAAGCCGACATCCACGAGCAGGACGCTGCCTATCTGCGCGCCTGCCGTGAAAACGCGAAAAAGGTCGTGGAGCGCTGCGGCTGGCAGCGCATCGATTGCTCGAAAAACGGCGAGATGCGTTCGATCGAGGATATTCACGAGGAGATTTACCGCCGCGTAACGGAACTTTTGAAGGCTTGACCGCGTCAAAGAGAAGTGAAAAGGGACGCTTACGCGCCCCATCTTCACAGGAGGAAGGTGCCTTAGCAGCAGCAGTCGTTGCCGCCGCCGCAGCTGTTGCCGCAGTTACAGCCGCTGCCGTAGGTGCTGCCGTTTCCACAGCCACCGCAGCAGAGGATCAGGATAACGATCAGGATCAGCCACAGGCAGTTATTATTGTTATTGCACATTTTTGGTTCACCTCACTTGTCATGCTCTGCACTATCCTATGCGCGAGCGCGCAAAGGTGGGCCTGACCATACCAAAAATGTTGAGAGAATTTGAGATCGACCAAGCAAGGAGGATCTATGAGCTACGAGGATAACTACGACCAGACCGCCCGCTGGGACGCCGAAAGCGTCCGCGAAGCGGAAGTGCGCACGCAGCACCACGCCACGCGCAGCAGCGCCGAGCGGCAGAAACTGAAAAGGAAGGGCAAGCGCCGCCGCTTTGCGCTGTGGCTTGCATTCGTGCTGATCGTTTCGGCGATTTTGGCCGGTGTGGGCTGGCTGCTGGCAGACGACATGTGCTCGTTCAACAAAGACCCCGTTGAAACGACCATTGAGATCACGCGCGACGACAATCTGAGCACCATTGCCAACAAGCTCCACGAGGATGGGCTTGTCCGCTACAAGTGGTTCTTTAAGCTTTTCGGCAAGGTGCGTCACGCCGAGAGCCGCATTGGTATCGGCACCTACGCCGTCAACAGCGACATGGATTATGATGCGCTCATCAACCGCATGAGCAACAAGAATGCCTCGCTCACGGCCAACACGGTCAAGATCTCAATCCCCGAGGGGTATAATGTCCGCCAGATCATCGCGCTGATGGACAAGTACGGCGTCAACACGGCGGAAAAGCTTACCGATGCGGCGCTGAACGCGGATTTCAACTATTCGTTTATCGACAACAACAAAAAAGGCGATCTGACGCGCCTGGAGGGTTACCTCTTCCCGGATACCTATGAGTTCTTCGTAGACGAGGATCCGGCGCACGCGCTGTCAAGACTGCTTGACAACTTCAACACGAAGATGAGCGATGAGATCATGCAGAAGGTCGAGTCCTCCGGCTACTCGCTCAATCAGATCCTGACTATCGCTTCGCTCATTGAAAAGGAAACGGACGGAACCGACCGCGAGAACATCGCTTCCGTCATCTACAACCGTCTCAATAACGTAGGTGAGACGTACCACAAGCTCCAGATCGACGCCTCGCTCATCTACGGTCTTGGCGAGAACTACACCGGAATGCTGACGAGCAGCGACCTCAACTACAACACGCCTTACAACCTCTCGATGTACGAGGGTCTGCCGCCGACACCCATTGCAAACCCCGGCCTTGCCTCCATTCAGGCGGCGCTCGACCCGGCGCAGACGAATTATTACTTCTACGCGCTCGGCAAGGACAAAGTACACCACTTCTTCAAGACCTACGCAGAGCATGCGAGCTTCGTCAGCTCCAGCCAGTACGCAGGATAACAAAAACGGATGCGGCAGCATGGCTTACGCCATGCTGCCGCTTTGAAAGAGGAACAGTATGAGAAGAAAACCGGAGATCCTCGCCCCGGCGGGCGATATGGAGAAATTGCAAATGGCCGTGCTCTACGGCGCGGACGCGGTGTACCTTGCGGGTACGAGTTTCGGCATGCGCTCGTTTGCGGGCAACTTTGCGCCCGAGGAGTTGCCCAAGGCTGTGAAGTTCGCGCATGACCATGGCGTGCGCGTGCATGTGACGGTGAACACCATGCCGCGCAACGATGAGGTCGCGCGTCTGCCCGAGCATCTTGAGCGGCTGAACGACGCGGGCGTCGATGCGCTCATTTTAGCCGACCTCGGCGCGTTCACGCTCGCGGGGAAGTACGCGCCGAAGTGTGAGCGGCATATCTCCACGCAGCAGTCCATCGCCAACTACGAGTGCGCCCGCGCGTGGTACGATTTAGGTGCGAAAAGAGTGGTGCTGGCAAGGGAAGTATCTTTACAGGAAATTCGCGAAATGCGGGCGAAGATCCCTGCGGAACTGGAGATCGAGACCTTCTGTCACGGCGCGATGTGCGTGAGCTATTCGGGCAGATGCCTGCTCTCGAATTACATGACCGGGCGCGACTCGAACCGCGGCGCCTGCGCCCAGCCCTGCCGCTATCAGTACGCGCTGATGGAGGAAAAGCGTCCCGGAGAATATTTCCCTGTCTTCGAGGACGAGAAGGGCACTTACATCATGAACTCGCGCGATATGTGCATGATCGACCATCTGGACGACATCATGGACGCGGGCATCGACTGCATCAAGATTGAGGGGCGCGCAAAGTCCGCCTACTATGCCGCCATTGTGACGGGCGCGTACCGCCACGTGCTCGACGATGTGGCGGCGGGCAGGGAAGTAGACCCCGTCTGGCGCGACGAGGTGGAGCACGTGAGCCACCGCCATTATTCCACGGGCTTTTACTACGGTCAGCCGGGGCAGTATTACGCCAACTCCCGCTACATCCGCGACTGGCAGGTCTGCGCGGTCGTGACGGACTGCGACGAGCAGGGCAACGCGACGCTGTCGCTGCGCAACAAGTTTGCCGCGGGCGACGAGATCGAGCTTGTCGGCCCCGACTGCCGCCCCTTCACGATGACCGCTCCCGTGATGCACGATCTCGAGGGCTTCGAGCTTACCGAGCCGCGCACGCCGCAGACGGTCTTCAAAATGAAGCTGCCGCGCTATGTGCCGCCGATGAGCTTCGTGCGCCATGCAGTCTCGCTGGGCGCGAAGGACTGAGGACAAAATGAAAAGGGCCGCTCTCTTTCGAAAGAGAGCGGCCCTTTTTTTGCGCTTTTCCTTATTTCTGTTCCGCTTTCAAAAGCTTTCGCTGGGCGAGGATGCCCGGCAGGATCGCGCACAGCGAGCCTGCGAGGAAACAGACGATACCGACGATCATGTTGAGCGGAATTTCCTCCTTGAGGAAAATGAGTGCGAAGATCGGTGCGAAGATCGGCTTTAGGAAGAAGATGAGCGACGCCTCCTGCGCGGAGGTCTTTTCCATCGCCATCATGTGGCAGACGAAGCCCGCCGCCGAGTTGATGCAGCAGATGTAGAGAAGCGCGGGCAGGGCGGAGAGGGGAATGTTTTCAAAGAGCGGCACGTCGATGAAGATCTTCAGCCCCAGCGCGCCGTAGAGCGACGCGCCCGCCGCCGTGCGGCCGAAGAGCAGCAGAGCGACAAGCTCCGTTGCGCCGAAGAGGAAGCTCAGGCAGGTGACGGCGATGCCGCCGAAGCGCGGCGTGCGCTTTTTGCCGAACACGCTGTAAAAAGAGAACATGGCGGCGGACAGAATGGCGAGCAGCGCGCCCGTGGGGTCAAGCGAAGCGTGGATGGGGTCGATGATGATGAGCGCGGCGGTCAGTTCAAGGATGAGCGCGATGACATGGTTTTTGTGGATCTCCTCGTGCAGCAGGAAATGCGCGAGCATTGTGACGAAGATCGGATTGCAGGAGAAGATGACCGCGACGATGGACGCGCGCGTATAGGTGACGGACATCTGATAGAGCGACATGGCGATGACGACGCACAGAAAGCCTGCGCACGCGAAGAAGCCAAGATCCTTGCGCGTGAGTACGGCGTTTTTCTTCCTGATCGAGCGCATGGCGAAGGGAATGAGCAGTACGCCACCGACGAGAAAGCGCAGGCAGGTGATCTGCATGGGGGCAAATACGCCATGCACCGTTTTGAGCATGACCTCCATTGTGCTGAAGATCACGGCGCAGAGGACGATAAAAATATAGCCGGAACGGGAACGGTTCATAATGATTCTCCCTTCATTCATCAAACGAAAGCAGTATATGCCATTTTCCGCACAAAGGCAAGGGCGGGTTTCGGCGAAGACTCAGGCAGCGCTGTCTTTTTGACCGCCGCCGTGATATACTGAAAACGCTTTTGTGCCCTTTTTGCGCGGAAAAGGGCGGCATTTTACACTTGCAACCGGAACGCAACCGATAATATCGCGATAGTTGGTGGCGAAAAATGCGGGAAATCGCTACCATAGAGCCGTTGGGAGGTGATGATATGGAACTTGTGGGCGTGGCTGTTTTTGCTGTTGTTCTTTTGCTTGGCCTTTCGGTGATCGTCACATTTGTGGTCTTGGGGATCGTCCTCATAAAAGCGCTGATCCGATACATCAGGTCAAAAGATGTCAGAAAAGAAAAAGCTGAGATCAAACGATCGCTGGGCGAGGTTTTGAAACAGCATCGTGAAGAGTGCAAAATGACGCAGGAATTTGTAGCAGAGTCGGTCGGTGTAAGCAGGCAGGCGGTTTCCAAATGGGAGAACGGAACGTCTGACCCGAGCACTTCGAACTTGATTGCCCTTGCAAAGCTGTTTGACCTTTCGGCCGAAGAATTGCTGCACGAAGTACGGTAATTGAGAAACAAGAACGTTGCAAATGTTATGAGGTATTATCGGTGATGAAGAAAAAAGAAAAATGCAAGATCAGATATATTCTATTGGGAGCGATGTTTGCCGCGCTGTTGTTGTTAATTGTCTTCATGCGTTTCGGCGGTTTTTCCACAGGGGAAGCCGCCAATGTGGATGAGCTTCAAGAATATGCGCTCCCGGTGGAAACCCTTTCTATCCCGGAAGAGAAAAAGATCATCGCACTGGGCGAGGCAACGCACGGAAACGTTGAATTCCAGCGATTGAAGCTGGAGGTCTTCAAAAAACTGCTCGAAGAGCGCGGCGTCAGGGCGTTTGCGCTTGAGGGCGACTGCGGCGGATGCGAAGCGGTCAATCGGTATATCCACGGCGGGGAGGGAACTGCGCAGGAGGCTGCGGCTGCGATCGGCTTTGCCATTTATCGAACGGAGGAGATGGCAGAACTCGTCTCCTATCTGCGTGAATACAACGAAAACGCTTCGGCGGGGGAGGATGTTCGCTTTTACGGCTTTGATATGCAGCGAATTTCCCGCACGTTTCAATTTTTGATGGAAGGCTGCGCGGAATCGAACATCGACACGACCGAGTTGGAGAAGCTCACGGAGGGAGAGAATTTGAACCCCGCATACGATCTCTCCGCGCAGGCAGGGATTCTCTCACGGGTAAAGAATGAACTGGAAAGCAGCGGCGCATCCGACAAGACGCTCCATTATGCGGATATGCTGCTGCAATATTGCGAATTGCAAAGCGTGCCGACTGCTGACGGCGGCGCGCTGCGAGATGGATTCATGGCGGAAAATGTGAAGTGGATCTTTCAGCAGGAGCAGCAGCGCGGCCATGAACGCATCTTTGTAACGGGTCACAACAGCCATGTTGCAAAATGGGGCAGCTACGACTCCATGGGGAAAATATTGTCCGAGGACGCAGAGAATGGTTACTATGCGATCGGTACGGATTTTTATAAAACGCGCTGCAATCTGCCGGCGAGGTCATCCGGCAAACGCACCGAGCAGGTGTTTTATTCCCATGACCCCTTGGCTAAGGCGGCAAAACTCGCCGGATATGATCGCTGCTGGCTTGATTTTGCAAAAATCCCGGAACACTCGGAACTTGTCGGCGAGATTGCTGAATACACCACTCTCGGGAATCTGGGAGAAAGCTATTCGCTCCTGATGCGGCTGCTCCCACCAAGCTATCGGATGTTTCAGCCGCCCGCAGTGCTTTATGACAGCATGATCTTTGTATCGGACGCCACCCCTACGAAAATTATCTCGGAAGCGTAACTGATGAAAAAGATACCGTTGTTGTGATGATCTGTTGCTTGACAAAAATGAGATTTGGGATATAATATCACGCGTGAAACGCGATGAAAAAGTCAGCTTTGCAAACGGGCCTGAAGCGAGAGGGAAACGGTGAAAGCCCTCGGCGACCGGTGCAGAGCAGCCGCTTTGGAGCAGTCCGCGAGGAGCGGAACGTCTCGTCCCCGTTACCGGACGGCTAAGATGCCTTTCCCACGGGGGAAGGATAATTAGGGTGGTACCGTGAAGCATAAAAGCCTTCGCCCCTATGGATAGTGACGGAGGCTTTGTTTTTTTTAGAAAGGAACAGGATCATGCGAAAAAGAGGATACCTGATCGCGTCGCTCGCGATGCTCCTTCTTCTCGTGCTGAGCGGCTGCAAGGGCAATAAGCTGCCCGACGGCATGGACGAG
>DPGF01000133.1 GCA_003522105.1 Oscillibacter sp. | reverse complement strand
CTGCCCGCGCGCTTCCCGAACCTTCTGGTCAACGGTTCTTCCGGTATCGCCGTCGGTATGGCGACGAACATCCCGCCGCACAACCTGACCGAGGTCATCAACGCCTGCGTCTGTGTGCTCGATAACCCGGAGGCGACGCTTTACGACCTGATGCAGCACATCACCGGCCCCGATTTCCCGACCAAGGGCATCATCATGGGCCGCAGCGGCATCCGCGCGGCTTACGCCACGGGCCGCGGCAAGATCATCCTGCGCGCGCGCACCGAATTTGAAGAATTCGGCCGCGACCGCACGCGCATCATCGTCACCGAGCTTCCCTATCAGGTCAACAAGCGCATGCTCATCAAGAATATGGCCGATCAGGTGAACGACAAGCGGTTGGAGGGCATTTCCGACATCCGCGACGAGACCGACCGCACGGGCATGCGCATCGTCATCGAGGTCAAGCACGACGCGAACCCGCAGGTGGTCTTAAACCGTCTCTTTGCCCAGACGCAGCTTCAGACGAGCTTTGCCATCAATATGCTGGCGCTTGTGGACAACCAGAAGCAGCCGAAGATCCTGTCCCTGCGCCACATCATCGACGAGTATCTTGCCTTCCAGGAAGAGCTCATCACGCGCAGAACGCAGTACGACCTCAAAAAAGCGCGCGAGCGCGAGCACCTGCTGCAAGGTCTTCTCATCGCGCAGGACAACATCGACGAGGTCATCCACATCATCCGCACGAGCTACGACGACGCGAAGGAAAAGCTCATGGAGCGCTTTTCCCTCTCCGATATTCAGGCGCAGGCCATCCTCGATATGCGCCTGAAAGCCTTGCAGGGCCTCGACCGCGAAAAGCTCCAGAACGAGTTCGATGAGCTGGAAAAGAAGATCGCCTATTTTGTCGAGCTTCTCTCCAACGAGACGATGCTCAAGGGCGTTTTGAAGGACGAGCTTCTTGAGATCCGCGACAAGTACGGCGATGCGCGCAAGACCGAAATTCAGGAGGTCGAGGACGAGATCGACATTGAAGACCTCATCGAAGAGGAGGAGTGCGTCTTCACGCTCACGCGCAACGGCTATATCAAGCGCACGAGCGCGAGCGAGTACACTGCGCAGAGTAAGGGCGGCATGGGCAAAAAGGGCATCACCACGCGCGAAGAGGACAGCGTGGTGGACGTTTTCACCGCCTCGACCCACGACTATATCCTCTTCTTCACCGATACCGGCAAGGTATACCGCAAGAAGGGCTATCAGATCCCCGAGAGCGGAAAGGCCGCCAAGGGCACGAACATCATCAACATCATTCAGGTGGAGACCGGCGAGCGCGTGCAGGCGATGATCCACTTCCGCGACCTCAGCGCGGAGAATCTCTTCCTCACGATGGTCACGAGAAACGGCACGGTGAAGCGTCTGCCGGTCGAGACGCTCAAGAACCTGCGCAACAACGGCATCCGCGCGCTGAACCTCGACGAGGGCGACGAGCTGGTGAGCGTGCGCGAGACGGACGGCGAGCAGAAGATCCTCATCGCCACGCACGACGGCATGGCGGTCGTTTTTGACGAGAACGACGTGCGCCCGATGGGCCGCACAGCAGTCGGTGTGCGCGGCATCAAGCTGCGCGAGGGAGACTATGTCGTTGGCGCCGCGCGGGCCCAGGAGGGCAAAGAGGTGCTCACCATCACCGAAAACGGCTACGGAAAGAAAACGCCCGTCGAGGAATACCGCATCACGAACCGCGGCGGCCTCGGCATCAAGAACTACATGGTCACCGAGAAGACCGGCGGCATCGTCGGCGTCAAGGTCGTGGACGGCAGCGAGGACTTGCTGCTCGTCACCCGCGCGGGCATTCTGATCCGCACACCGGTCGAGGCGATCCGCACGACGGGCCGCGCCACGCAGGGCGTGATCGTCATGCGCTTTAAGGAAGAGGGCGACAGCGTGATCTCCATGGCGCTCACCGAGCACGAAGAGAGCGAGGAGTAAGCGCCCATCGCAAAAAAGCAAAGGGGATATTCTCTCACGCGGGAGAATACCCCCTTTGAAGACAACGGCGGGCAATTTCCCCTCAATGCGCAAAAAAAGCACAATGTAACATCAAAGTGGCGCGATAAAGTACAGATGTAAACCCCAGCTTGCTGGAAAGACAAACCTTTCTTCGGTAGAATAGAGCCAAAAAGAGGAGAGCATGGCAATGGCAAATATTTTGCAGTCGCTGGGCGACGCAATGGAGCGCCAGCAGCAGCGCAGGCACGAGAACAACATGGAGGTGCTGCGCGCTATCTATACCCGCCCGGGCATGATCGTGCTCGGCGTGATTTTGCTGGGTGCGGCGCTGGCGTTGATCTGGCCGCAGATCGCGCCGGAGGCTGACAATACGAACAGCATTGTGATCGATATGAGCGACTTTGACTTCGGCGATGAAGAGATGAACCGCACCGTTCAGGAAATGGTGGAAAACGATCGGAAGCAGAAGGAACAGAGCGGACGCTCCGGTGCAATTTTCTTCGGCCTCGGTGCGGCGGTCTGCTTTGTCCGCGCGGCGATGCCGTGGAGAAAGAAGGAGCGGGCAGAAACAATTTCTGACGATTCTGCGTCTAAAGAGGCAGAAGAAATCCCCGTTCCGCCAAAGCCTGTGGAAAACTCCGTGACGCCAAGTGCGGAGACCGGCAGCAGGGAGGAGAGGAAAAAGAACCTCAAGACTCTCTACGAGGCGGGAATCCTGAGCAGAGAAGAATATGACGCACGAAGAAAGAAGCTGTGAGGAGGACACCATGAGAAGAAATATCCACTATAAGCCCAGCAAAAGCGCGAGCATTCTGTCGGGCGTCATCGCGTGCGCGATGGGCGTGTTCGGCCTGTTTACCATTCCGAGCATCGGCGCGATGATCGGCTTTAAGGCCATCTGGTGCCTGATGGCCTTCGGCATGGGCATCTATAATTTCCTGCTCGCCGCGGGCGTTGTGAAGTACAACGGCGGCTACGAGATCACCGACGAGACGGAAGACGGCGCAAAGGGCGGCAAGTCTGACGCTGAGGCGCGGCTCGAGGAATTGCAGACCCTTTACGACCGCCGGCTTATTACGGAAGAGGAGTATCAGCAAAAGCGCAGGAATATCCTTGACGAGCTATAAGAGAAAGGAGCGCGGACAATGGGAGAAGTTCTGATCCTTATTATCATCGCACTTGCCTGGGGGTTTAAGGCGGCTGTCGCCAACGAGGAAAAAAAGGTCAACGATCGGGAAACCGGCAGCGTTTCGGCGTCACCCGACGAGTTGATCAAAAAGGCCAAGCGCACGGTTGAAGATCTTGATGCGCTGCGCGGGCAGACGGAAAAAAAGCGCCCGAGCCCGACGGAGATCAAAGCGCTCCACAAGCAGCACCGCGCCGACGAGTGGGAGAGAAACGAGCAGCGCCACGCCGACGAGCGCGCGCACAGCGAAAAGCGCTGGGAGCTTGCGCGCAAAAAGCAGGCCGACAGCGGCGAGGTGCATTCTGTCCACATGGACAGCTGCGAGGACCGGCTTGAGAACCTGAAGGTGCTGTACGACGCGGGCATTTTAGACCGCGAGGAATACGCCCAGCGCGTCGCGCGCGTCAAGCAGGCGCACGCGCAGAGCAGAGGCTGAGCAGAGAAAAGGAAGCGAACACACGATGTACGACGAACTGACAAAGGTCGACATTGACAAAATGAAGGCGGAGCTTGACCACCGCCGTTTGGAGCTGCGCCCCAAGCTCATCGAAGATGTGCAGACGGCGCGCGCGTTCGGCGATCTGAGCGAGAATTACGAGTACAAGGTCGCCAAGCAGGAGAAAAACCGCAACGAGAGCCGCATCCGCTACTTGGAGCGCATGATCGCCACGGCAAAGGTCATCGAGGTGGAGGAAAGAGAGGGCGCTGTGAGCCTTTTCGACCATGTGCTGCTCTATAACGAAAAGCTGGGGAAAGAGCAGTCCATTCAGCTTGTGACCACGCTGCGCCAGAACGCGCTCAAGGGTCTCATCAGCAAGGAATCGCCCGTGGGCAAGGCGGTGCTGGGGAAAAAGGTCGGCGACCGGGTCGAGGTCGTCGTTTCGCCCACCATGAAGTATACGGTCGAAATTCGAGAGATCACGCCGGGCGAGGACGATTCCTCGCTCGAGATCAGTTCTTATTGAGGAAATCCATGAAACAAGTCATTATCTATACCGACGGCGCGTGCTCGGGCAATCCCGGCCCCGGCGGTTGGGGCGCGGTGCTCAAATACGGCGCGCATGAGCGCGAGCTCTCCGGCGGCGAGGCGAGCACGACCAACAACCGCATGGAGCTTACCGCTGTCATCGAGGCGCTGCGGCTCCTCAAAGAGCCGTGCGTTGTCGAGCTTTATTCCGACTCGCGCTATGTGATCGACGCGCTCGAAAAGCGCTGGGTCTACGGCTGGAAGCAGCGCGGATGGGTGAAGAGCGACAAAAAGCCCGCGCTGAATGTCGATCTCTGGGAGCAGCTCTTGCAGCTCATCGCGCAGCATGAGCTGCACTACCACTGGGTCAAAGGCCACGCGGAGAACGAATACAACAACCGCTGCGATGAGATGGCAGTCGCGGAATGGCACAAATTCAAGTGAACAGCCGCGTGGCCATACGCCGGAAATCCGGCGGCGCGAGCGGCGGATTCACTTCGCCGCCGCAAGACATGAAATAAAACAGGGCTCCCGCGCGGGGAAGCCGCGTGGGAAAACACGCGGAGAACGAATACAACAACCGCTGCGATGAGATGGCGGTGGCAGAGTGGCATAAGTTTAAGTGAGAACCCTCTCAAAAAGATGGCGAAGCCATCTTTTTGAAGTAATTTTAAGGAGCAAAAAGTATGGAACAGTTTGACGCAAAGCAGCAGCTTGCCGGTCTTCTTGACTGGATGCGCGCGCAGATGAAGGCCTGCGGCGGCAAGACCGCCGTCATCGGCATTTCCGGCGGCAAGGACAGCTCCGTCGTCGCGGCGCTGAGCGTCGCGGCCTACGGGCGCGAGAACGTCGTCGGCGTGCTGATGCCCGACGGTGTGCAGCCGGACATCGACTATTCAAACGGCCTTGTCGAGCATCTCGGTATCCGCAGCTATACCTTCAATATCCAGGGCGGCACGAAGGGTCTTCTCGACGAGATGGACCGCATCGGCCTCGAGGCGAGCCGCCAGACGAAGGTGAACCTGCCCTCCCGCATCCGCATGACGACGCTCTACGCCATCGCGCAGAGCGAGGAGGGCGGCATTGTGATCAACACCTCCAACCTCTCTGAGGACTGGGTGGGCTACTGCACGATCTACGGCGACAGCGCGGGCGCTTTCTCGCCGCTCGGCATGTACACGACCGAGGAGGTCATCGCGCTGGGCGCGGAGCTTGGCCTTCCCGAGCGCTTCCTCATCAAGCCGCCGTCCGACGGCCTGACGGGCAAGACTGACGAGGACAACCTCGGCTTCACCTATCACGCGGTGAACGAATATGTCCGCCGCGGCGTGGTCGACCCCGCCATCAAGGAGCAGATCGACCGCAAGCACAAAATTTCGCGCTTCAAGTTCCAGACGCTGCCGGTCTATCAGAACGGCCTGCCCATCGTTCTTCCCGAGGAAACGGATTACTACAATCCCAATAAGAAATGAGAAAAAACAAAAAGCCCTCGCCGCAAGGCGAGGGCTTTTTGCTGTGTTGTGTGTGTATTTTTAGGAGGGAGAAAATCACATCGGGGATCGTTCCCCTTTGCAAGTATTAAGATAACAGTCAATCTTGGCTAAAGTTTGAATCGCTTGTAAACAAATTATGAATTGCCTGTGGAAAAGTAAAACTTTTCAGCCGAGCAGCGTGCAAAGCTCGGAAAAGGAGAGCGGCTGGAGGGCAAGGTCGATGCCGTAGCCGATGACGCGGGAAAGCTCGCGGATCTGCGCGTCGATGTCGCGCGTGGTGACCATGACGGTCTCGTGTCCGCGCAGTGCGGCGGGGTCGACGTCTGATTTTCCGGCTTCTTCGAGCACATCGAGCGTAAGCGTCGCCGCGTCGACCACCGTGGGAACGCCGATCGCATAGACCGGCACGCCCAGCGTATCGCGGCTGAGCGGGCAGCGGTGGTTGCCCAGGCCGCTGCCCGGCACGATGCCTGTATCAGAGAGCTGAACGCTCGTGCAGAGGCGCGCGAGGGAACGGGAGGCGAGCGCGTCGATCGCAATGACCGCGTCGGGCTGCACCGCGCGCACCGCGCCGCGCAGGGTCTCCATCGCCTCGATGCCGGTCTGACCGAGCACGCCGGGCGTGAGCACGCTGACCGGGCAGAGAGAGGAAAAACCGTCCTCCTGCCGCAAGTGGCGCGTGACGAGCACATGCTCCGCGCTCTTCGGCCCGATGGCGTCCGGCGTCATGCCCGCGTTGCCAAGCCCCGCGACGAGCACACCGCGCGTATGCTCGCCGAGCAGCAGCCTGAGTTCCGCCGCGACGGCGCGCGAGGCGCGCGCAAGCAGCTCTCCGCTGTTTTTTTGCAGCGCCGAGAGGTCAAGCGTGATATACCGCCCGCAGGGCTTGCCGAGCCGCTGGGCGGCGCCTTCCGTTTCAATGTGCACGCTCGTCACGCTGCACCCGCGGCGAAAGACCGTCCGGCACTCCGCGCCGGGGATCGCCGCGCCGCTCTGCGCGCAGAGCAGCTCGTGCGCCTCCATGGCAAGGTCAGTGCGATACTGGAGCATGTTGTCACCTTCCTTTTACTAAATCTTGTTTGCAAGCCCTATTTTATCCACAAAGTTTTGTGTCATACAAAAAAATCAAAAAATTGCGAAAAAATGCTTGCAATTTCTTGCATTCTTTGCTAAAATACCATTCTGCACGGTGGATTTTCTGTCTGCCGGAGCGAATTCCAACCGGAGGAGGTGTTTGGTTTGCCGAATATCAAGTCTGCCAAGAAGCGCGTTCTCGTGTCTGGCACCCGTAACGAGCGCAATAAGGCCGACAAGTCCGCACTGAAGACCGCACTCAAGAAGTTCGAGGCGGCTGCCGCTGAAGGCAATCGCACCGAGGCCGAGAGCGCTTACAAGGTCGCAGTGAAGTCTGTCGACAAGGCTGCTGCAAAGGGTATTCTTCACAAGAATAACGCCGCGCACAAGAAGAGCGCGATGACCCTGAAGCTCAACCACATTGGCTAATCGAGCAAAAATGAGAGCCGTCCATTGGACGGCTCTTTTTTTGTGCCCTCAAAAAAGGGGAAGGCAGCGCCTGCTGGCGCTGCACGGACAAGGGAGGGATATCTCTTTTCAAAAAGAGATATCCCTCCCTTAGACCCACCCAGAGAAAATTTACATTGCGAGCTTGCAGCTTGAAGGGCTGCACGCGCTGCGCAGTGTAAGTGCGGTGTACGTGGCTTCGCCACGAATCCCTACTGTTCGTTACCGCTCGCAACCGCGCCCTACTCCGTGGGGCGCGTGTGACGGTAGATTGGCGGCGGACTGCGGTGCTCACTCAAAGTTCGATTTTGCCGTGCTTTTCCTCGTAGGCTTCGATCGCATCGCGGATCAGAATTAAAATCTCGTTGTTTGCGCTGCGGCCTTCATAGTCGGCCACGACGTGAAGCTTATGCAGCATTTCTTCATCAATGCGGATAGATAAACTCTTGATAGCCATAGAAAAACCTCAAAACATATTTATTATGCGTTTACAATAAGCTCGTTTTGAGGTATTATGGGCGTAGTGGATATATAATATATCTAAAATGTGTTCGGAGGTTTCGCTATGACAGATTATCAGAAGATGTATACGCTGCTGTTCAACGCCATCACCGATGCGCTGATGCAAATGGAGAAGCAGAACTATGGTTCTGCCAAAGAAACCCTCATTTCCGCCCAGCAAAGGGCAGAAGAACTCTATCTATCAGCAGAGGACGAAAGCGGCAGACTGCGGTGCTTGGCTTCTGAAAAAGCGACCACGTTAGCGGTCGTTTTCTTCTATGGGAATTTCGCCATGCTCCTGTTCGAAAGCTGCGATGCGGTGCTTGATCATCTGCTCCAGCTTACGGTTTTTGGTGCGACCCTCGTATTCGGCGATATATCCAAGCTTCTCCAGCAATACCGGATCGGTGCGCAAGGTGTAACGACTTTTTGAATCCATTTGCCAACCTCCGTGACGAAGTATTGACAAAAGTTTAGCGTCAAATTATACTGAAAAGAAAAAGTGACGCAACAATGACGCATAAAAGGAGAAAATAAAATGACAACATATCGAAACCTTTATCACGGCATGGTGCGCAGTATGAGCGAGGCTATTGACCTTTATGATGCGGGGAAAGGTATTCTTGCCAGGGAAGTTATGCAAAAAGCCTTGTTAGACGCAGAAGAGCAGGTTATCGCATACGACATCATTCCCGATGAACCAATCAGTAGTGGCAATTCAGCGGAAAATTAAAATAGCAGCAAAGATGCACGTCAGAAATGCGGGGAGGATAATCCAAAAAGGAGGGGCGAGGCCCATCCCTTTTGGTCGTTAGGGGTGCAGGGGCGAAATCGAAACGCCCCTGCCGTTCTCTTGGGGGATTCAAAGGGGGAGTTCTCTCACGCGAGAGAACTCCCCCTTTTATTGGCATAAGTAAAATTTACAGATACTTCTGCATGCCGTCGGTGGCGAGAGCGGGGTCGCCGGAGACGGAGATGGTGAACTTGACGCCGGTGGCGTTGCTGAAGCGATCGAGCTCGTTCAGGAAATCGTCGGCCGCCTGGTTGCACTCGCCGCCGGTGATCTTGAAGAGGTTGTCGATGAAGATATGGGTAATATCGTAATTGCCCGCGTACAGGCCGAACAGGAAACCGCGCAGGGCCTCGTAGTTGGATAGGTCGTACTCGTAGGCAGAGATCAGACGAACGTGATAGTGCAGGTCAAAGGTCATGGTAGACTTTGCCTCGACGCAGACGACGCTGCCGTTATCCTCCTGCGCAGTGGTATTGATCATTTCGATCAGCTTCTTGGTCTTACCGGTGCCCTTTTCACCCATGATGAGTCTGACCATAGAAATCACTCCTTTCAATAGCTCCCCGCCTCTTTTGCGCGGGGTATGGTTCCTGATGGCATCAGCATAGCATAAATGAAACAAATTTGCAATGCTGAATGGAAAGTTTCAGGTTTATTCAAAAAATTCAGCGCAGGCGCTTACGCAGCTCCTCGCCCATCTCCTCGTATCCGGGCTTGCCGAGCAGGGCGAACATATTCTTTTTGTAGGCCTCCACGCCCGGCTGGTCGAAGGGGTTCACGCCGAGCAGGTATCCGCTCAGGCCGCAGGCGTATTCAAAGAAGTAAATGAGCTGACCCATGGTGCGCGCGTTGTTTTCGCCGAGGTTGAGAATGATGTTCGGCACGCCGCCCTCCACATGGGCAAGGAGCGTTCCGTCCATCGCCTGACGGTTGATGAAGTCCATCGTCTTGCCGGCGAGGAAGTTGAGCCCGTCACCGTTCGCCTCGTCAAAGGGGACGATCATCTGGTGTTCCGCGGGCGCAAAGCGCACGACGGTCTCCATCAGCATGCGCTCGCCCTGCTGGATGTACTGACCCATGGAGTGCAGGTCTGCGGTAAAGTCGACGCTTGCGGGGAAGAGACCCTTTTCCTCCTTGCCTTCGCTCTCGCCGTAGAGCTGCTTCCACCACTCTGCCATAAAGCGGAACGCGGGCTCGAAGCAGGCGAGCAGCTCCACCTTCTTGCCATGACGGTAAAGCTCGTGGCGCATGGCGGCGTACTGCCAGGCGGGGTTGCTGTAATCGCTGCGCGCGCAGAGCGCCATCATCTCCTGCGCGCCGCCCATGAGCTCAGCAAGGTCAACGCCGGCAACGGCGATGGGAAGGAGACCCACGGCCGTGAGCACGCTGTAGCGCCCGCCGATGTTGTCGGGCACGACGAAGGTTTCATATCCTTCCTGATCGGCAAGGCTCTTCAAAGCGCCCTTGTGCGCGTCGGTCGTGGCGTAGATGCGCTTCGCCGCGCCTTCCTTGCCGTATTTCTGCTCGAGCTTTTCGCGGAAGAAGCGGAAGGCAACGGCCGGCTCGGTCGTCGTGCCGGACTTGGAGATGACGTTGACGGAAAAATCATCGTCGCCGATGAGCTCCATCACCTCGGCAAGCGCGTCGGAAGAGAGGCCGTTGCCGATGAAGTAGATGTTCGGCGTGGACTTTTTCTTCAGGTTGTAGTTCGGCGAGCAAAGGCACTCGATCACGCCGCGCGCGCCGAGATAGCTGCCGCCGATGCCGATGACGACGAGCGCCTTGGAATCAGCCTGAATGGTCTTTGCCGCGGCAAGAATGCGCGCATACTCTTCGCGGTCGTAGTCGCGCGGCAGCTTGACCCAACCGATGAAGTCAGAGCCCTTTCCGCCGCCCTGCTGCAACCAGTTCGCCGCGCGCTCCAGACGCGGGCGCAGCGCCGCTTGATAGGGAAGGGGAAGAAACGAAGCGGCATGGGAGATATCAATAGACAGCATAAAAAAGGCCTCCTGCGATCAATATTGTTGCTTGCATTGTAGCACAAGGGGGAAGAAAGAACAAGCGCAAAGCGCCGAAAAAGCGCGCGGCTTTCCGCCGCTCAGGCGTAGTAGCCAACGAGCAGATCGACGACCGCGCCGTAGCTCTGCGTGCCGAGGGTGTCTCCGTAGGATCGGATCATTTTGTCGTTGAGCGACTGGGTGAAGCGCGCGGTCAGCCCGCGGTAGTGCGACCAGTAGGCGCTGTTGCAGCGGAGATCGGCAAGGACCTCGGCGGGAAGGCTGTCGCGCACCTCCTGCCACGCCTCGCGGTCGGCGCGGTAGAGGGCGTTGGAGAGGTGAATGTAGCCGAGCAGCCAGCCGGCGTAATGATAATTTGCGTCGTCGCAGCGCGTGCAGGCGAGAACGGCGAGAAAGTTGCACTGCTGCTCGGAGGCGATGCCGCGCTGATGGGCAAGCTCGTGCGCGCAGGTCGAGGCGAGCAGCATCGCGGGGGAATCCATGTTGACGTTCGACTCGCCCGTAAACGGGAAGTAGAAGCCCGTGAAGTTCATCGCGCTCATGATCTTCGAGCAGAAGATGCCCTTGGGCGCATGATCGGGCAGGTCGAGAAAGGGAAATTCTTCATACAGGCAGTCGTAGACCGAATCGGCATAGGCAAGGATCTCCTGCCGGTCGGCGGCGAAGAGGCCGTTTTCGTCGCGCGCGACCTGCCCTGAGGCAAGCGAGAGGCGGTTTGCAAAATAGCGCGTGACGTGCAGCAGATCTTCGTAGGCGACAGGTGCCGGCGAAAGACCGCTTTTGTCGCAGAAATCGTCCGCGTAGTAGTTCGCGCCCCAGAGCAGCGAAAACGCGGCGCAGACCGTGAGGAATACGTCGAGCACAAAGAGCGCGCAGCGATACGCGGCGCGCCCTTTTTTGCGCGATCTGACCAGATAGCGCACCATCAGCACGAGCAGTACGGCCGCCGTGACCGCCGCGAGCACATACAAAAGCTCCGCGACCGAGAACGGCAGCGCCGCGCACGCGCGGCCGAAGAGCTGCTCAAGGGGCAGCGTGACGCCGTAGACCAGCGCGTTCATCGCCGCGCGGCTTTCGCGCAGGAGGGAAAAAAGCACAAGGACTGCGCCGCAGGCAAAAAGCCAGCGGTGCAGTCCCTTATTTTCGCGGTAAAATGCTTTCATGCGGGAATCAGTCCTTTTTTTCGTCAGCGGGCGGGATCGGCGCGGGATCGAAGAGCGCATCGTCCGTCACGCCCTTTTTCGCAAGCGTGCGGTCGGTGAACCAATGCACGAGCGAATTGATGCAGGCAAAGATGGGCACGCCCAGGAACATGCCGAGCACGCCGCCGAAGCCGCCGCCGACCACGATGGCCACGATGACCCAGAAGCTCGAAATGCCGGTGGATTTGCCGAGGATCTTGGGGCCCAAGATGTTGCCGTCAAACTGCTGGAGCGCGATGATGAAGAGGATAAAGTACAGGCACTGGCGCGGGCTGACGAGCAGGATCAGGAAGGCGCTCGGAACGGCGCCGAGGAAGGGGCCGAAGATGGGGATAATGTTCGTCACGCCCACAAAGACCGAAATGATGGGCGTATAGGGGAACTTGAGCAGCGAGCAGCAGAAGAAGCAGATGATGCCGATGATGAGCGAATCGAGCAGCTTTCCGCGCACAAAGCCGCTGAAAATGCGGTCGGCCTCCGCCACGGCGCGCAGCGTGCGGCGGTAGGGCACTTCGGGAAGGAGGGCGTACAGCAGCTTTTTCGACTGCTTGGCAAAGCTTTCCTTGCGCGCGAGCAGATACACCGAGATCATCATGCCGATGAGCAAATTCTTGAGGAAGATGATGACGCTCCAGATGCCGCCCGTCACGGCGACGATGGCGACCTGCGCCTGCGGAATGACGGTATCCGTGATCCACTTGACAAGCTTGTCATAGTAGCCGTTGAGCGCGGAGAGCACCTGGTCGGAAAGCACCTCGTCGGAGAAGAGATTCTCGTTTTCCATCAGCGCCGTGACCCAGTTGTATACGGTTTTATAGTAGGTCTCAAAGTTGGCGGCAAGGGTCTTTACGCTGTCGACCAGCTCGGGAATGAGGATACTGAACATCAGGTAGATCATTGCGATGACGCAAAGCCACGTGATGAGAATACTCAGACCGCGAATGACCGAGGATTTTGCCTTCGGCGCGGCCTTTTCGATGAGCCGGTCGAAGAAGTCCACGATGGGCGCAAGCAGATAGGCGAACGCCAGACCGTAAATGACCGGCGAGAGCACTTGCAT
>DPGF01000136.1 GCA_003522105.1 Oscillibacter sp. | reverse complement strand
GGCGGGACGCTGACGATGTCCTCGCCGTCGAAGAGCACCTTGCCCTCGCTCGGCTGCAAAAAGCCGCCGAGGATGCGCAAAAGCGTCGTCTTGCCGCAGCCCGAGGGGCCGAGCAGGGTGACGAACTCATTTTCGTAAATGTCAAGAGAGACGCCCTTGAGAACGACCTGTCCGTCCTCAAAGCTCTTGACGATGTTCTTGAATTGGATAAGCTTCTTCTTTTCTTCAGCCATGTTCCGATATCCTCACTTAAATCATGATGTAGTAATTTAGAAAAGCGGGGGCGTGCAGACCCAGAGGACGCGCGCGGCGGTCTTGCGCTCGTTTTTGAGGCAGTGGAAGGTCTTGCCGTGGAGATAGAATGTCTCGCCGCGGCGAACGACGCTGCGCTCGCCGTCGCATTCCAAAACGACGCTGCCATCGAGCACATAGCCGAACTCCTCGCCGTTGTGCGGCTCGACCTCAAACGATTCGCCGCCCGCGGGAAGCTCGATCAAGATCGGCTCCATCTGGTTTTTCTGCGTGTTGGGAACGATCCAGTTGACGGTGCAGCTTTCACGTTCGTCGACAAAAAAATCCTCCGCGCGGAAGACGAACTGGTCGTTTTTATCCTCCTGAAAGAATTCCGAGAGGTTGGTGCCGAGAGCCTCGAGAATATCGCTGAGTGAGTCGATCGAGGGGGAGGTGAGGTCGCGCTCTAACTGGGACAAAAACCCCTTCGTAAGCTCGCTTCGGCTGGCAAGCTCCTCCAGAGTCAGTCCCTGTCGCGTTCGCAGCTGTTTGATCTTATTGCCGATGTCCATGCACATGCCTCCTCGTTCGATATACTAAACTTTTGGTCAGTTTTTGCTAAACCGAGACTATTATACACAGCGCGTGCAAAATTGCAAGAGTATATTTAACAAAAAGTTCAATATTTTGAACTTTTTGTTAAATGAGAAAGCGGAGAGCCATGTTATGGATCTCCGCTTGTAGGATTTAACTAAAATATTTCTTTTGGAACGGCACTTCGTCCACCTGAAATTCCTGCCCGCGCAGGTATTCGAGAATGCCTGCGTCGGTGGGGAAGTCGAAGCGCAGGCGATAGGAGTAGAGCGCCTGCTGCGTTTCGCCATATTTGCGGTTCACGCTGCCGATGCCGTACTTGCCGTCGCCGAGCAGCGGGTGACCGAGATCCGCCATGCTTGCGCGGATCTGATGGGTGCGGCCGGTGAGGAGCTCGACCTCCAAAAGCGACAGCTCGCCGCGCGTCCGGAGCGTTTGATACAGCGTGACCGCGCTGCGGCCTTCGGGCACGGGGCGGTGATAGACGCGCACGGTGTTGCTCTTCTCGTCCTTTCTGAGAAAGCACTCGATCCTGCCCTTCGGCGGCTCGACGCGGCCAAGGGCGATGCATAAATAATATTTGGCGATCTCGCGGTCGCGGATCTTGTCGTTCAGAATGCGCAGCGCCTCGGCATTCTTCGCCGCGATGACGATGCCGCCGGTGTTGCGGTCGATGCGGTTGCAGAGGGCGGGAGTGAAGGCATTCTCTTCGCGCGGCTTCCACTCTCGCTTTTGGTAGAGATAGGCGAGCATGTGGTTGACGAGCGTGTTGACCTTTTCGCGCTCATCGGCGTGGACGACCAGACCTGCGGGCTTATCGAGTAGCATGATGTTCTCGTCCTCATAGACGATCTTGAGCCGCGGCGTCGTGATCGTGAGATAGACGTTTTCCTCGCTCGGCGACTCGAAAAACTCATCGTTGATGTAGCACTGCAACACGTCGCCCGCGCAGAGCTTCTGATCCCGCTGAGCGCGCGCACCGTTGACCTTGATGCGCTTTAAGCGAATGTACTTCTGCGCAAGCGAGGCGGGGAGCAGGGGAACAGCCTTGCCGAGAAAGCGGTCGAGCCGCTGATTTTCGTCATTTTTTCCGATGTGAAATTCCCGCATGGGCGGTACCTCCGCTTGCACAGCGCGCGATTTTCTGTTATTGTACGATAGCGGCGGAAAAAAGTAAAGAAATCCTGTCAAAATTTTTGCCGTAACCATGAAAAAAGTATTTGACAATCCAGAAAACGTACTCTATAATATTACTCGTGTCATTGTGAGGTGTAGCATGGTTTTAGATGTAAAACGTATCATTAACACCCCCGGAGGCAGAATCCCCTTTGACTTTACAGAGGACTTTTCTGATGTGGACTTCGGCGGCGTGTGTCCTGCGGTTCGGCCGGTCTCAGTGGTAGGGCAGGCAGAGAACATTGCAGGGATGCTGCGGTTACAGTTTAAACTGACTACAACGCTTTCCGCCGTGTGCGATCGCTGCGGAGCGCCGTTCGACCTTCCTTATGAGGTTCCCTTCGAGTGTCTGCTCGCCGAGGAACTGGAGGAGGACGACAACGACGATATTCTGCTGCTGGACAACGGAACCGTTGATCTCGGCGAGCTTGCACGGGAAACGTTTATCCTCAACATGCCAAGCAAGACCCTTTGCCGCGAGGATTGCAGGGGCTTGTGTTCCGGCTGCGGCGTCAACCTCAATTTTGAGGCCTGCCGCTGCAAAAAGGAAGTAGATCCCAGGTTAGCAGCCCTCGCAAAACTTTTGGAACAATAAATACGCTGATCATTCAGCTTAACTTTAAGGAG
>DPGF01000085.1:4182-4428 GCA_003522105.1 Oscillibacter sp. | reverse complement strand
AAAAAATTTCGTTTCGAGGTGAGAAGCCCGTCTCTTGCCTCAGACAGGGCAAGAAACGTCCCATCGCAGCCGTAGACGCGGTAGATCCCGTCCGCAAGGCTCACGCGCAGGGGATTGCCGCAGAGGCACTTTTTCTCCAGCGCGGCGTTTGGAATGGTGAAAGCGGGATAGGCGCGAAACAAACTGTCGAGCGGGCGGAGCAGCGCTTCGCCTTCGCGCGCTGCGTCCTCGAGCGTCACGGCCTCG
>DPGF01000085.1:3715-3870 GCA_003522105.1 Oscillibacter sp. | reverse complement strand
GTGCGGATATACGTTCCCTTCGAGCATTCCACGCGCAGAGCGTACTGCCCGTTTCCCAGCTCTTCCGTCAGCGCAAGGTCGTAGATCGTGATGCGCCGCGGCTTGCGCGCGACCTCCTTGCCCTGGCGGGCAAGGTCGTAGAGCTTTTGCCCGTT
>DPGF01000085.1:1815-3479 GCA_003522105.1 Oscillibacter sp. | reverse complement strand
AAGCGCGGCAGCGCCGCGCGCACGTCGTCCGCCGTGACGGTCACGGCACGCTCTTCGAGCGTTTCGCCCGTCGTGTCCTGCGTGTCGGTCACTCTTCCCAGCTGCAAGACGGTCTCGTAGACCTTCCTGCCGTTTTCGGCAAAGGAGACAGCCTTGGTCGCCTGCCCGACGAAAACGGGCAGCACGCCCGTTGCCATGGGGTCGAGCGTTCCGGCGTGGCCGACGCGCTTTTCATGCAGAATGCCGCGCAGCTTGGCGCACACGTCCATGCTCGTCCAGCCTGCGGGTTTGTCGATGATAATGATTCCGTTTGGCATATGATCTCCTTTGCGCCGTTGGGTTATTCTTATGCCTGTGCCTGCTCCTCGCGCACCGCTTCGGCGATGGCGTTCAGGATCATGGCGCGCGCGGTCTCATAGTCCGCGTGCTCGATGAGGCAGCCGGAGGCGGCGCGGTGTCCGCCGCCGCCGAGCTTGGAGCAGGCGAGCGTCGCGTTGACACGCGCGCCTGTGCGCACGCTGACCTTCCACGCGCCGTCCTTCGTTTCCTTCATCGTCACAGCGCAGTCCGTGCCCTCGACCACGCCGCCAAGGGCGGCGAGGTCCTCCATGTCCGCCTCCGTGAGCGCCATGCGCTTTTGCAGGGACTGCGGCACGGCAACGATGACAACACGGTCCTCGTCGTAAAATTCCATCGTGCGCAGAAGCTCTCCTTCGAGCGCGAGGCGTTTTTTGCTCTTCGTGCGGAAGTGCAGCTTGTTGGCGGCTTTATAATCGATGCCCGTCTCCATCAGCGCCGCGGCCACGCGGTGCGTGTTCGCCGTGACGTTGGAGTAGACAAAGCAGCCCGTATCAGTCGAAACGGCGACATAGAGCGGCAGGGCGACCTCTTTCGTCAGCTGCCCCAGCTCCTGCGCAAGTGCGCAGAGAATTTCGCCGCAGGCGGCGCACTCGGGGTGCACGCAGCTCTCGGCCGCGTAGTGCTCGTAGCTCGGGTGATGGTCGATGGCGAGGTCGACGCGCGTTTTGAACATCTCGGCGTTGTCCGGGAAGAGGCTCAGCGCCGCAAGGTCGACGGAAACGACCGTCTCATAGTCAAAATCGTCCGCGACCCAGTACTCCTCAACATAGGGGGCAAAATGCTCGGTCGTCTCGCAGTTGTAAAGGACGCCCGCGTGCTTTCCCATCGCCCGCAGCATGGCGCACAGCGCCGCCGCGCAGCCGAGGGTATCGCCGTCGGGACGGCGGTGGGTGAGGATGAGATACTTATCGTGCGCGCGGAGATATGCCGCGACTTCGGAAACGGTCATTCCTGCTCGTCCTCCGTTTTCAGCGTTTCGTTTTCGGGGTTCGCGGGCTTCACCACGCGCGGATCGCGCAGCAGCTCTAAGATGTGCGCGCCGTACTCGATGGAATCGTCCGCGATGAACTGAAGCTCGGGCGTGTAGCGCAGCGACATGCTCGCGCCCAGCTCGCGCCGGAGGTAGCCCGCCGCGCTCTTGAGCCCGCGCAGAACGTCCTTTTCGAGCGTTTTTTGCAGAACGCTCACATAAATGCGCGAATAGCGCAGGTCGCTCGTCGTATCCACATGGGTGATGGTCACCATGCCGCTCTGGACGCGCGGGTCCTTGAGCGTGCGGATGAGCGAGCTGAGCTCGCGCTGGA
>DPGF01000085.1:0-1514 GCA_003522105.1 Oscillibacter sp. | reverse complement strand
TCGCCGACCTTGATGTCGTTGTACTTCTCAAAGCTCAGGCCGCACTCGTAGCCCTGCGCGACTTCCTTGACGGAGTCCTTGAAGCGCTGGAGCGAGGCAAGGTGACCCTCGTGGACGACGATACCGTCGCGCACGATACGAACGTCGCACGCGCGCTGGATCTTGCCGTCGGTGACATAGCAGCCGGCGACAGTGCCGACCGAGGAGACCTTGTAGGTCTGGCGGATCTCGGCGTGGCCGATGACGGCCTCGCGGAACTTCGGCGCGAGCATACCCTTCATAGCGGCCTCGATCTCGTCGATGGCGTCGTAAATGACGCGATACATACGCATATCGACATGGTTGCGGGCCGCGCTGTCGCGCGCCGCAGCGTCGGGACGGACGTTGAAGCCGACGATGATGGCATTCGAGGTGGCGGCGAGCATAACGTCGCTCTCGTTGATCGCGCCGACCGCACCGTGAATGACGCGCACGCGGACTTCGTCGTTGGAGATCTTTTCAAGCGATGCCTTGACCGCTTCGACAGAGCCCATGACGTCCGCCTTGACGATGAGGTTGAGGTTCTTCATCTCGCCCGCCTGGATCTGGCTGAAGAGATCTTCGAGCGAGACCTTCGTGATGGGGGCGTTGGCCTTGCGCTTTTCCTCTTCCTTGCGCTGCTCCACGAGCTCGCGGGCAAGGCGCTCGTCGGCGACGGCGTTGAAGTGCGCGCCGGCCTCGGGCACTTCGCCAAGACCCGTGATCTCCACAGGCACGCTGGGGCCTGCGGTGGTGAGCTTCTGACCCTTGTCGCTCATCATCGCACGCACGCGGCCGACGGCCGTACCGGCGATGATGATGTCGCCCTGATGGAGCGTACCGTTCTGGACGAGGAGCGTTGCGATGGGGCCGCGGCCCTTGTCAAGGCGCGCCTCGACCACAGCACCGGACGCGGCGCGGTTGGGGTTCGCCTTGAGCTCGGCGACCTCCGCCGTGAGCGCGACCATTTCCAGCAGGTTGTCAACGCCCATACCGGTCTTGGCGGAGATGGGGCAGACAATGGTGTCACCGCCCCAGTCCTCGGCCACAAGGCCGTACTCGGTCAGCTGCTGCTTGATACGCTCGGGGTTTGCGTCGGGCTTATCCATCTTGTTAATGGCAACGATGATGGGGATCTCGGCGGCCTTGGCGTGGTTGATGGACTCGATGGTCTGCGGCTTGATGCCGTCCTCCGCCGCAACGACGAGGATCGCAATATCCGTGATCATCGCGCCGCGGGCACGCATGGAGGTGAAGGCCTCATGGCCCGGGGTATCGAGGAAGGTGATGGGCTTGCCCTTGATCTGCACCTGATAGGCGCCGATGTGCTGGGTGATGCCGCCAGCCTCGCCGGAGGCAACGTGTGCGTTGCGGATATAGTCGAGCAGGCTCGTCTTGCCGTGGTCGACGTGACCCATGACGACGACGACCGGCGCGCGGGGCTGGAGCTCGTCGGCGCTGTCCTCGTGATCGTCGATGAGCTTTTCCTCGATCGT
>DPGF01000122.1 GCA_003522105.1 Oscillibacter sp. | reverse complement strand
GTCTGCTATGTCACCATCAGCGGGAATTTTCAGAATTCGCTGGAGACAACATCGCTGCTCAAGGAACTGGGGGCAAAGTATGTAGTGTCCCGCGCCGAGCGGGATGTGCAGGCGAAATTCCTGCTGCGCAACGGCGCGGACGCGGTCGCCTACCCGGAAAAGCAGCTGGCGAAGTGGGCGGCCATCCGCTATACCGCCAACCATATTTTCAGCTATATTGAGCTGGACGAGCAGCACGCCATTATCGAGGTCGCCGTGCCGGAGGATTGGCAGGGCCGCAGCATCGGCGAGCTGGAAATCCGCAGAAAATACGGCGTCAACATCCTCGGCGTGAAGCGGAACGGCAAAACCGATGTGAACATCTCACCGGAAACTGTGCTGGACGCTGATATGACGCTGCTGGTGCTGGGGGAAAACCAAGAACTTAAGAAGCACTTCCGGCTGTAAAGCAACATAGAGTCTTGCACGTATAAGGGCTTGATGCGCCGGAGAGGCATCTCAACAAAAGCGCGCAGATTCTGCGGCAGGGAATGCCGCATTGCGCAAAAATAGAGAAAAATGAGGGAGAATGATCCCAATGTCATTAAGTTAAGCAAATCCGCGCACACGAAAAAATGCCTACCTCGAAAAATCGAGGTGGGTATTTTTTGTGCTTTCGTTATGTGGTTTGATTGTGCTTACTTCGCGGGCAGGACGATGACTTGACCCTCGTAGACTGTATAGAGGGTTTCACCGCTGGCGGCAGCAGGAGCGTTGATGCGGGCAACCTTACCCAGCGTTTTGGGCAGAACAAGCGTTGCGCCCTCCGTCAGCTTTGCACCCTTGTTGACCTCGTAAAGCTGTTTCCACACGCCGTAGGTGCCGTAGTTGTTCAGCCTTTCATTTCTTTCAAACTGGAAGTTATTCTTTCCTTTTTATACGCCCCTCCTTTCTAAGCAGCAACCATATCCCCATCGCCAGAACGACTATGGCGGGCAAGTCCATTAACTCGAAATCTCCAAAAGGTCCACCCATAACTTTGAGTCTCACATAGACCGCCAGCAGAATGACCAGCCCTGCCGTACCCAGCCTGCGCGGGAGTTTCCCACCGTAGGTCAGCCAGCCCAAAGCACACCCCGCCGCTGGGGCAATGCACCAGCATAGGAGGATACCGCCCCCCAAAGTGTCCCAGCCGCTGCCCACAAACCCGAAGAAGTAGGCCGCTCCGACCAGGGCCACAAGGAACAGGGTACAGAGGGGGAGCCAGCGGGTCCATCGGACATTTTCCAGCCGGCATAACCACAACTGCAGGAAGAAAACAGGGACGGCAGAAACGGAAAGCCGCAAGACAGATCGTAGTTCGCTCAGTTCCAGAGATGCGTCCCAGAAAAACAGGAGGACATACAGCATCAAAGAGGTGAAACAGCCCACCAACAGGCTAATATGGTTTTGGTTCTTCATAAGAGGAGCCTCCTTCTGTTCTACAAATCACAGATTTGCCGGTTTCTTTCACCGCTGCCAAATCCATCATATCATGCGTTTCCATACAGATGACTTTTGATACATGGGCGGGACTTGTTGAGATTTTCTTTGAATAATTTTACTTTCACGGTTCGCGGCGGTTTCTGTTGACTTTTCTATCTTTGCGCGGACTTGTTGTGTTGTCGGTCAGCTTTTCTTCTGATATGCCCCTATGCGTCGCTCGAATCTTTATATTCTTATTTACAAAATTATACCATATAACTTATGAACAATGCTATCTCAGCATTGTAAAATATAAGTGAAGTCCAAATGACTTCTCTGCCTACACTTCCTCCTTTCTGCTTGTGCTTTTGGCACAAGCTCGATTTCTTTTCTTGGACTGGCGGCGTATTGTCTTTACCGCAGAAAACGCTAAACTTTAATCAGAAAGAGGAAAAAGAAAGAAGATGGCGTTATGAGTACAAAGTTCATGCGTATCCTGAATGTTGCGGCTGGTGTGCTGCTGATTGCCGCAGGCATTTACTGCTTGTGCAATCAGGACGTGGCGGTGCTTTCGGCGGGACTCCTGTTGGGCGTGTTCCTGCTGCTGGCAGGCATCGCGGAGATCGTGGTGTTTGCCGCGGCGAGCAGCGTGATGCTCGGCTCCGGCTGGCTGTTGCTCGACGGTGTTCTGACGGTGATTATGTCGCTGTTTCTGCTTTTCAACCAGTGGTTCACGATGCTGTCGCTGCCGTTCCTGTTCACGCTGTGGCTGCTGTTTTCCGGCGTGTCGCAGTGCGTCAGCTCGTTTGATCTGCGTGCCCTCGGTGTCCGCGCGTGGGGATGGATCCTTGCAGTCGGCATTCTTTTGACGCTTGCCGGTTTCATTTGCCTGATGGATCCGTGGGTCAGCGTGGCGGCCATGGGCATGACGGTCGGCATCGTATTTCTGCTGGAGGGCGTCAGTTCCATTGTCTGCGCCTGCATTTCCAGAACAAAGGACATTTGATCGGCAGGCACTGCTGCGGCGCGGCTGATACCACGCCGCCGCGCTTCCCGCATCATTCTAATTTGTCAGTTCATTTCGAATGGAGGAATTGTTATGGTACCCAGCATCTATGGTGAAAATATGTTCGACGACTTCTTTGGCAACGGTTTCTTCGGCGGTCACGATGCGCTGTTCGGCAAGCACGCAAGAAACCTTATGAAGACCGATATCCGCGAGACGGACGACGCCAAGGCTTACCGCTTTGCGGTGGAGCTGCCCGGCTTTGAAAAGGACGAGATCCACGTGGACGTGCAGGACGGTTACCTGACCGTCAGCGCGGAGAAGGGCCTCGACAAGGACGAAGAGGACAAGAAGGGCCGCGTGCTGCGTCAGGAGCGTTACTCCGGCGCATGCTCCCGCAGCTTCTACGTCGGCGACGTGAAGCCCGAGGACGTGAAGGCCAAGTACGAGTCCGGCGTGCTGACCGTGCTCATCCCGAAGGAGGAGCCGAAGAAGCTCACCTCCTCCAGCAAGATCGCCATCGAGTAAGTCAATAGAAAAGGCGGCCTGCCTTCCACAACAGGAAAGGCAGACCGCCTTTTCCTTTCGCGAGGAGGATATGGCAGTATGGTGAAAACACTGTTTCAGGCGTCTACATGGAACGCGCTGGAGGCTGGCAGCTTCGATGGGGCTGTCAGCGTGCGGGAACTTCTGCGCTGTGCCGAACACACGATCTCTTTGCGGCAGACAGAGTGTCGGAAAACAGGTGAAACGATCACCGCCGCTGTCTACGAATATCTGGTAGACAACGACGGCGAATGGGGCGAGCTTCGGTTTGATTTTGAGAACGGTACAGCCGAGATAGTAAACCTGGCAGATTGGGATACAGTGAAATCTAACGTCTTTGCAAAAGCCGCGATACGGTTTGTTCAGGACTTACCAGAGGCAAGATTGTTGCAAGAGGAAGCTATATTGGTTTGTTATGTGTCGGCTGCAGAGAGTTTTCAAAAACAATCAGAAATTTTGCGACCAAAGCAAATAAAATCGTACTTATAAGGCTTAATAGTGACAAGTAACTATTTTGTCTTGCACTGGGGCAGAGAACGGTGTGACCACAAGGGTCACGCCGTTTTTCTGCGTCCATAGGCTGTTCCTGTGATAATCGTTTCGGAAATAACGGGAATATCAATTTTCATGTTCTCTCCAATCTAAATGTCAGCCCATCGTATTTCTGTCTGTCAACCTCTCGTGTGCCGATGTTGCGGTTACACTCCACGAAGCCGAGCTTTTCAGCACATCGGATCATACGGACGTTACCCGACCAAGTTTGTGTGTAAAGCTCGTCCATTCCGTTCTCAAAGTAGTAATTCATAAAGGCACGGAGAGCGTTCGTGCCGATACCGTGTCCCCACATGTCGCGTTCGCAAATATCAATACCGATGGTACGGTGAACGGTCTGCCCGTCCTTGATCTCGCCAAGCCATTCGTAGTTCTCGTCAATGGGATAGGAGCTTACCCAGCCAATGTGTCTGCCGTTCCATTCAATCTCAAACTTCCAACGGCGAGCACCGTCGGGAAGCTCTTTCACGGACGCATAGTATTCTCGCCAAGATGTGCGCTCGGTTTCTTCGTCCGATTCGATAGGCTCCCATGGCGCATCAGCATTCGACCACTCGGTTTCGGTGGTGAACCAACGCACATAGTCCTCAATATCGGACTCAATCATATCCCGCAGGATGATGTGTTCATATTTGATTTGCATAGTTCCTCCAATCAATAGTAAAAACCTTCACGGCGAAGTAGTTTTACAAATTCAAAAATCTGCTTACCGTCAACCTCAAACGGAAACATGAAGGAAAACCCGATTTCCTTTTCATCACAATCACGGATGTTGTCTTTCATTTCTTGCACCGTCTGTCCTGCGTGATAGAAGTCCGCAAGATAATCCTCTACGCCGTATGCTTCAAATTCATGCCTGGTAAATTTCTCAAAAGAATATGTCAGCGCCGTATTTCGTTTCAGTTTTGTAGATATGGAGATTTTATCAAACTGTATCTCAATGTCACAAAAGCCTTTTACACCGATCACTGGAATGGGGTACGATTCTCTAATCCAATTATCGTTATCACCCTTGTGATAGTGCCCGTTGTACCAACCGGATTCCAGTTCAAAAATTCTGTGGGACAAAGCATGGATGATTTCAGCCTGTTTCATTTCCAAACGATAATAGGCTGTGTTTATTTCATTCAGCAGTTCTTTATCCATCAAAATCACCATCCTTTCGGATTTGTAAAAAAACCAAAATAATTATAGCATAAATTTGCGAAAAATCTACCACGTGCACAAAAATTTCGCCAATCCCGACAATATGTTGTTATCGGAACGGACGGGACATGGTTAATCAAGCGGCTTGTATTCGGTTACCGTTTTCAAATATGTTTCTGGATCACCGTTCAAAATGAGGTCAGCGTATTCCATCGGTGCATTGTAAATTAGATAGTCCAGTTCTGACCGTTCATACATATTGTCGGCAACCGCATTTTCCACAGCGATGGTGTCAATGGCAATCATGCTACCATTAGAAAATTTCAACTCGACACAGGCGGTGTCCATATTGTAGGCTCAAAATATTAAGGTTTTCATGGTGCATCCTCCGTAATTCATTATAAGATAGAAAATCCCGTCTGACTTTCCGTTAGAAATCAGACGGGATTTATCCGTATGCACCCCGGAGTCCGTCAGCTAACAGTTGATAAGTGAATTAGTTTCTTATCACTGTTAAGCCAATGGCTTCAAGGTTTTTTGCTGCTCTGAAACGGATTTTAGCCTTATTTTGACCCTTTATAAATTGAGAACATTTGTAATGAAGCCCCGCCATCGGGCGACGGATCGATGCAAAAAGTCCCGCGCAATTTTGCGCGGGACTTTTTCTGCTTGCTGATATCGGCGCTCCGACAGACGGGAGAAAGAAGATGCGCTCACTCGATGCCGAAGAGGCGCTTTCCGTTTTCGCTCGTCAGCGCGATGACTTCATCAACTTCCATTCCTCGCAGCTCGGCGAACTTTGCCGCGATGTGGAAAACGTTGCGCGAGTCGTTGCGCGTGCCGCGCACGGGGGTGGGAGCCATGTACGGGCTGTCCGTTTCGAGCAGTACCCTGTCGAGCGGGACGATGCGCGCGACCTCGACGGTCTTCTTCGCGTTTTTGTAGGTCAGCGGCCCATCGAAGCCCAGATACCAGCCGAGTTTCAAAAGCTCCTGCGCGGTCTCGGCGCTGCCGGAATAGCAGTGGAACACGCCGCGCACATCCGGGAATTCCTTTACGATGGCAAGGCTGTCGGCGTGCGCGTCGCGGTCGTGCACGATGACGGGGAGAGAAAGCTCCTGCGCGAGCGCGAGCTGCGCGCGGAAGACCTCCTGCTGCCACTCCCGCGGCGGGTTCTGCTCCCAGTAGTAATCAAGGCCGATCTCGCCGATGGCAACGACTTTCGGACTCTTCGCCCACGCACGCAGCGTGTTGAGGCTCTCTCCCGTGTAGGGTGCGCAGTTTTCCGGGTGCCAGCCCACGGCGGCGTAGACGTGGGGGTATTTCTCCGCGAGCTCCACCGCGCGGCGCGAGGAATCAAGGTCGCAGCCGGGGTCGACGATCAGCCCCACGCCGTTTTCGGGCATGGACGCGAGCAATTCCTCGCGGTCAGCGTCGAACGCCTCGTCGTCGTAGTGGGCGTGGGTATCAAAGATCAGATTCATGTTCTCTCCTTCTAAAAAAGAGGGCCGGTCTCCGGCCCTCTTCTCTTTGACTTTTCAGCAGAGCTTTGCGCCCGCGGGGATCTTGTCGTCCACCATGATGAGGTTGAGCTTTTCTTCGCCCTTTTCGGTGTGGACGGCGGAGAGCAGCATGCCGCAGCTCTCGTGGCCCATCATCTTGCGCGGGGGCAGGTTGACGATGGCGACGAGCGTTTTGCCGACAAGCTCCTCCGGCTCGTAGAACTTGTGGATGCCGGAGAGGATCTGACGGTCGGTGCCGGTGCCGTCGTCGAGCGTGAAGCGCAGGAGCTTGTCGCTCTTCTTCACGGCCTCGCAGGCTTTGACCTTGACGGCGCGGAAGTCGGACTTGCAGAAGGTGTCGAAATCGACCTTTTCCTCCGCCATCGGCTCGAACTCCATCGCGGGGAGAGCGGCCTTTTTCTGCGCCTCCTGAATGGCCTCGAGCTCTTCAAGCGCCTTCTGCGCGTCCACGCGCGGGAAGATGGCCTCGCCCTTGTGGACGGTGACGGTGGCGCTCAGGCTGCCCCACTTCGCGGCGCTGTCCCAATCGCGGCAGCACGCGCACGCGCCGATCTGGTCGAAGATCTTCTCGCAGGAATCAGGGATGAACGGGGTGAGCAGCACCGTGCAGATGCGGATGCTCTCGAGCAGGTTGTACATGACGGAAGCGAGGCGGGGCTTGTTGGCCTCGTCCTTGGCGAGCGCCCAGGGCGCGGTCTCGTCAATATACTTGTTGGCGCGCTGGATGCACTTGAAGATGAGCTCAAGCGCGTTCTGGAACTGGAACTTCTCCATCTCGGTTTCATACTTGCCGCGCAGCGCGGAGAGCTGAGAGATGAGCTCGTC
>DPGF01000017.1:32532-64854 GCA_003522105.1 Oscillibacter sp. | reverse complement strand
TATGTGCTTTTGGTGGTTTATGTTACTATGCGATTTGATCATTCCCATTGTTATGGTCATTGCAGGAAGAATGATGTGGAAGCATTGTCCAAAACATATAAACAGCATGTTAGGATACAGAACAACTCGTTCAATGAAAAATATGGATACATGGAAATTTGCTCATGACTATTGTGGAAAACTTTGGTGGAAAATAGGATGGATAATGGTTATACCATCTGCCTTGATACATATTCCGTTATATCATAGTGATAAGAATACGATTGGATTTGCAGGGATAATTCTTGTAACAATCCAATGTTTTATTATGATTCTATCAATTTATCCGACAGAAAAAGCTTTGAAAAAACATTTTAATGATGATGGAATACCCAGATAGATTCCAGTTTGTCATTGCCACATAATTGATTTTTTCACCGACCGGTGCAATCACCGGTCGGTTTTTCTGCATTTTCCTCTTGACATCTCATATTGTTGTGATATTATTTTGATATCAAGTTTGGAGGTGCTTTTTATGGAAGAAAAGATCATCACCGGTCACAAAAACGGCATGCTCGTGCTGCTGCTCGATCTTGTTCTCTACATCGCCGCGGTCGTTTTTCTGATCGTCGGCATCAATGCGGGCTTTCTGCCCCTTGTCGTCCTTTGCGTCATCGCGCTGTCGCTCGGCTGGATCCCGCTGTGCGGCCTGCGCGTCCTAAAGCCGCAGGAGGCGCTCGTGCTCACGCTCTTCGGCAAGTACACCGGCACGCTCAGGGGTGAGGGCTTCTACTGCGTCAATCCCTTCTCCACGTCCTTCAACCCCGCCGCCAAGACGAAGCTCAACCAGTCCGGCGACGTGGACGGCGGCCACAAGGGAGCCAATCTCCTTGTCGCCATGCAGGGCTCGTCCGCCGCGGTCGAGGTGGGCGGCAGCAAGAAGATCTCGCTCAAGATCATGACGCTCAACAACGCCCGCCAGAAGATCAACGACTGCCTCGGTAACCCCGTGGAAATCGGCATCGCCGTGATGTGGCGCGTGACCGACACGGCCAAGGCCGTTTTCAACGTGGACAACTACAAGGAGTATCTCTCCCTCCAGTGCGACGCGGCGCTGCGCAACATCGTGCGCATCTACCCCTATGACGTTGCCCCCGGCATCGACACCACCGGCGATGGTCACGCCGACGAGGGGAGCCTGCGTGGGTCGAGCGAGGTCGTTGCCGCGCGCATCCGCGACGAGATCCAGTCCAAGGTCGCCGACGCGGGCCTTGAGATCATCGAAGCGCGCATCACCTATCTCGCCTATGCGCCCGAGATTGCGGCGGTCATGCTCCAGCGCCAGCAGGCCAGCGCCATCATCGACGCACGCAAGATGATCGTCGACGGCGCGGTCGGCATGGTCGAAATGGCGCTTGAGCGTCTTGCGAAAAATGGCACGGTGGAGCTTGACGAGGAGCGCAAGGCGGCGATGGTCTCGAATCTACTCGTCGTGCTCTGCGGCAACCGCGACGCGCAGCCCGTCATCAACTCCGGAAGCCTCTATTAACCCGACATGAACGACAACGCGAAAAAGCAGGTTCCTCTGCGCCTTTCGCCCAAGCTCTACGCCGCCATCGCCGCCTGGGCGGAGGACGATTTCCGTTCCGTCAATGGCCAGATCGAATATCTGCTGACCGAGTGCGTGCGCCAGAGGAAAAAGAACGGTAAGTACGTCGGCGAAGAGATCGACGTGCCGCCCGAGCTCGATCTCAAGTGAACAAGCGTTAAGAATGCGGAAAGAATTCGTTTCTTTCCGCATTTCTGCTCTTTATTCCATTTCGGAATGTGCATTTGTTCAAAGTTTATTGATGACTTTTTCCCGGCGCTGTGTCATAATAGATGCAAATGTTATTTACGACAAGTGAGGTATCCCGCATTGAAAAAGCTCAACCAGGCGATCGACCGCTTCTGTATCCTGCACCCGAATTTCGGCATTCCGAACCTGATGCTTTATGTGGTCATCGGCAACGTGGTGCTCGGACTGCTGTCCGGTTTTTCCACCGGCAATTTTCTGAGTTTCTTCTCCTTTACGCTTGATGGACTCCTCCATGGGCAGATCTGGCGTCTTATCACCTTCGTTCTGATCCCCGAGAGCACAAGTCCCTTCTATCTTCTCATCACCTGCTACTTCTACTACTGGATCGGCTCGGCGCTTGAGCGGCAGTGGGGTACGGCCAAGTTCACCACCTATTACCTCAGTGGCATGCTGCTCACCGTCATCGGCGCAAGCATCGTCAGCCTCATCACAGGGTACAGCATTCCTGTCTACGGTGCGAATTATGTCAACTTTGCCATGTTCATGGCCTTTGCCCTGCTCTATCCTGATACACAGGTACTCTTCATGTTCATCATTCCTATTCGCATGAAGTGGCTCGCCTATCTCGATATATTCTACTTCTTCTTCGACATTTTCCGCTACATTTCCGCAGGCGTCGGCTATTATGCCATTCTGCCGGTCGTGGCGCTTCTCAACTTCGTCATCTTCTTCTGGCCTGAGCTTACGCGCTTTTTCCAGCTTGAGCGCCACCAGAGCAAGCAGGCCTCGCACTTCCACAACACCGTGCGCAATCAGCAGCGTCAGGAGCAGTATCAGCAGCAGACGCAGGGCTTTCGCCATAAATGTGCCGTATGCGGCCGCACCGATGTGACGAATCCCGAACTTCAGTTCCGCTATTGCAGCAAGTGCGCAGGCTACCATTGCTTCTGCTCCGACCACATTTTCAATCACGTTCACTTTACGGACGAGCAGCCATAAGCAAAGGGAGGCATTTTTATGGCGTATACCAGGCAGCAGGCGTGGGATTTGCTCACGCAGTACAACAAGGGCGAATTTCACTTAAAGCACGCATGCATCGTTGCCGATGTCATGCGTTGGTACGCAGAACAGCTCGGCTACGGCGAGGAAGCGGATTTCTGGGAGATCGTCGGGCTTTTGCACGATCTCGACTTTGAACTTTACCCAGACGAGCACTGCATCAAGTCGCAGCAGATCATGCGCGAGCACGGTCTTGACGAGCGCTTGATCCGCGCCACCGCGAGCCACGGCTACGGCCTGCACTTCGACGGGCTGCCCGAGCCGCAGCACGAAATGGAAAAAGTGCTCTTCGCCACCGACGAGCTCACAGGGCTCATCGGCGCGGCTGCGCTCATGCGTCCGAGCAAAAGCGTCAGCGATCTTGAGGTCAAATCCGTCAAGAAAAAATACAAAGACAAGAAGTTTGCCGCCGGCTGCTCGCGCGAGGTCATCGAGCGCGGCGCTGCAATGCTCGGCTGGGATCTCGATACGCTCATCGAGCGGACGATCCTTGCCATGCGCGCAAGCAGTCATGTCGACTGATCCCTCCACATCATTTTTTACCGGTCATCGGTTACCTGCGGAAAGGAAGGTGCTTCTATGAGCGATTTTACCCCCACGCCCACGCCAAGTTACAGCGGTAAACTCCGCAACCACATGCTGATGGTGCCCGAATGCATCGAGGAGTGCAGCGGCATCCGCATCTTCGGCCGAACGATCAAGTCCTTTGTTTTTTCCACCGACGTTGCCACCATCGCAAGCTGCAATGCCGACGCGGTGATCGCCGTTTACCCCTTTACGCCCCAGCCGCGTATTGCGCGCGCCATCATCAGCGTGGCGGATATGCCGGTGTTCTGCGGCGTTGGCGGCGGCTTCACCTCCGGTGCGCGTTCCGTCGCGCAGGCGATGGAGGCTGAGCACTGCGGTGCTTACGGCGTTGTGCTCAACGCTCCCGTTTCGGCCGACATCATGCGCGATATCCGCACGCATATCGACATTCCCGTTGTTGCGACCATTGTTTCCGCCACGCAGGATACTGAGGCACGTATCGCCGCAGGCGCCGACATTCTGAACGTCTCCGCCGCCGCGGAAACACCGCAGCTTGTCGCTGCGCTCCGCGCGCGTCACCCCGAGATCCCCATCATCGCCACCGGCGGCCCGAGAGATGAGACCATTCGCAAGACCATTGCCGCAGGTGCAAACGCCATCACCTACACCCCGCCCGACAACGGCGTGCTGCTCGCCGACATCATGACCGCGCATCGCGAGCGCTACCGCTAAACTACATATCCGCATAAAAAAGGCTGACCCGTACAGGTCAGCCTTTTTCTGTTTCTTTTTCAGTACGGGCACGGGAATGCGGAGAACACCGCGTGGCCGTCCGTGAGGGTGAAGGGATATTCGTAAACGTCCTGCTCGCCGGTGAGCACAAATGTGTTCTTTTCATCGTTCCAGTCCTGGCGGTCGATCGTCTGAATAACCTTGCCTGCCGTATCGCCGCTCCACTCGACCCGGAGACTTTCGCCGCCGATACTGGTGTCGCTGCCGCGGTCAGCGGAAAGCACATAAAGCTTGCCGTCGATCTCCTTGAAGCGATCCGGCGAATACGCAAACCATTCGTTCATCAGTTCTTCCGTCACATGCGCTCTGAGCAGTGTGCGCAGCTGTTCCATCGTGTTGATGTTCATAAGGCCGAAGCGGCAGTAATCTCTCCCGTCGTTATCTTCGACCATCGGCACGCTGTTGTCCATGGGCGGCGTTGTCATGTGGAACCACGCCCAGAGATCCTCGGTCACACGATAATCTGCAAGCACGACCGTTTCTTTCGGCATATCGAGCAGCGACTGCATGTGGCGGCTGAGCGTATAGAAAAAGCTGTCATACGGGATCTGGAACTCCTGCGGTCCCACCGCGTAAGGTGCAATAATATATTGGTCGAACGTCACCGTCAGGCCGTCTTCCGTAAAGTTCAGTGTGGCAAATGTCGGAAAATCATGCAAATAGGAATCGTAATCGGAAAAGTATACATCAGCCATGTGCTTTTCTTCGACCTCATTGAGCATCTGCCAATAGATGGCCCTCTGGAAGGTCGAAGCATCGCCGTAGCGGCTGCTTTCGTCCGCCAGATCATCTGCCGTCAGGAATTTTCCCGTCGTCAGGTCGAAGTTCCACGCGCGGCTGTAGCTGTTGGGATGCACACCGCCGTAGTAGGTGTAGCCCTCGGCCGCGATGCTCAGGAGCTTCCCCTCGGTCATATAGGTCTGCGCCATGGTCAGCTCGCTCGTCCAAAAGCTTCCCTCTGTAAACGTGCTCGAACCACCCTCGGCATAGAGCTCCTTCGCCTCCGAAGCGACCTGCGCCGCATCGGACTGAAGCCCTGCGAGCACGTTGTTCATCTCCGTATTGAAGGCATTCTGCGCCGTGAGCTGCGACGTATCGACCGCGCCGCCGTTGGCCGTCACATTCTCCGCAGGCGTGTAAATCTCGCCGCTTTCCGTGCGCAGCTCAAGCATCGGCAGCTCGTAGCGCTCCGCCATCAGCACCGTACCGTCGTCGGCCTTGTATTCGTTTTCATAGACCTGCGTTGCAACTTCAAAATGCAGCGCGCCCTGCGCGCCGACCTTGTCCGCCGCGCCCTCCTCCTTTGCGCCGCATGCGGCAAGATTCAGTGCCAGTACGCAGCAAAGCAGCATCATCCATTTTTTCATCGTAGTCTCCTTTCAGGGTTTGAGGAAATCCTCCTCAAACGATCACAGGCCCCTGCGTCCACGCGCCGCCGCCTTTGGCAGCGCGCAGCTCAGGGTAAGCAAGCACATATTGATCGCATGCCCGCGCAGAGAGCGCAAAGAGCCTCTGTGCCTCCTCACTCAGCGAGCGCACATCGGCGCTTTTGGTCAGCACCGGCGCGCTCCCCTCATTTTTGATCGCTCTGAGCAGCATTCTTCCTCGCTCATTGCACGCCAAAACGCGCAGATACGGGATCTCCTGCGGCAATTCTGCCGCCGCTATGTCAAGATACGCCGCAAGCAGCATCCGCCGCAGCCGCGCATAGGCATAGCGCTTCGTTTTCACCGTGCCGAGCAGCTCGTCAACAGAGGCGGCCGTTCGTACCGCGGCATAAAAGCGGCGGTAGAGTCCCTCTCCACCGCTGTCGTAGCGGGCAAAGTCCGCTTCCTCCAGCATACGCAGGCGCGAAAGCATCGCCCGCTCCGCTCCCTTCATCGTCACCGGCGCGCGTCCCGCCGCGCATTCGCGGGCGTAGATCGCAGCGCTTTCCGCCGTTAAAAAGGCAGATGCGTCCTCGCCGCCAGCAAGCAGCGCGCGGATATAGCTCGCCGAGGCGAAGCCCCCTGCCGCGCCCTCGTTGTGACCCACGGCTCTGCGCTCCATCGCAAGCGGCGTGATCGAACTGTCGCTTTGCAGCAGTACCTTGCAGTACTCCACGCCCAGAATATCGTTTGGCTCGGCAAGCACACCAGCATCTTCGCCGATCAGCGCCCGCGCGGCACTTTCCCGTGCCGCGGCAAATGACAGCCCTTTTGAAAGCTCATCGCGCAGCCGCTCGGAAAAGTCTTTCCGCAGCAGCGCTTCCGCTGCGCGGCGCAGCTTCTCCGTTTCGCCGCACTCGCTGCCGAATGCCAGCGTATCAACGATACCCGTCGCGCTCAGAACGCCGACGCCGCCGCGGGCAAAGCCTTCCGCCGAGGCGATCGACCACGGCAGCGGCAATTCAAGCACGAGATCCGCCCCGCCGCGCACAGCGGCCTCGGCGCGCGCATGCGCGCGTTCGATGGCAAAATCGCCCCGCTGGACAAACTCGCCGCTCATCGCGCACACAATGCCGCATTCCTCCGTCCCATTCCTGCGCCGCAGCTCGTCGAGCTGCCACTTGTGGCCGCAGTGGAAGGGATTATATTCGCATATTATACCAAATACTCTCATGAAAGTCCTCTCAAAGCGGTTACAAAAGAGTAACGTTTTGTTAAATTTACTTGTCTTTGCCAAAAAAGTTGTTATAATATAAGTTGTATTGAATTGTACATTCAATCTATTGTATGTATTCTATCGGAAATCTGGGCGCAATGCAAGCCGCCCTCGGAAAAAGGAGTATACTTATGAATGTTCTGGTCATCAACGCAGGTTCTTCTTCCCTGAAGTATCAGCTGCTCAACCCCACTTCGGGCGAGCTGCTTGCCAAGGGTCTGTGCGAGCGTATCGGCATCGACGGTCTGTTCACCTACAAGCCCCAGCTGCCCGGCAAGGAAGCTGTCAAGGCCGCTTCCGTCTCCATGCCCACTCACAGCGAGGCCATTCAGGCTGTGCTGAACGCGCTTGTCGATGAGAAGAACGGCGTGATCTCCTCCATGAAGGAGATCGACGCGGTCGGCCACCGCGTTGTTCACGGCGGCGAAAAGTTCGCCAAGTCCGTCGTCATCACCGATGAGGTCATGCACGCCATTGAGGAGTGCAACCCCCTCGCCCCGCTCCACAACCCCGCCAACATCATCGGCATCAAGGCCTGCCAGGAGCTGATGCCCGGCGTTCCCATGGTCGCCGTGTTCGACACCGCCTTCCACCAGACCATGCCCCCCGTGGCCTATACCTATGCCATTCCCTACGAGTACTATGAGAAAGACAAGGTTCGCCGCTACGGCTTCCACGGCACCTCTCACAAGTATGTTTCCCAGCGCGCGGCCGATATGCTCGGCAAGCCCATCGAGCAGCTCAAGCTGATCTCCTGCCACCTCGGCAACGGCTCCTCCGTCACCGCGATCGACGGCGGCAAGAGCGTCGACACCTCCATGGGCTTCACCCCGCTCGCCGGTCTTCCCATGGGTACCCGCTCCGGCGACATTGACGCCGGTATCCTCGAGTACCTGATGAACAAGTACGGCATGGACATCACCGAGATGCTCAACATTCTCAACAAGAAGTCCGGCGTCATGGGCGTCAGCGGCGTCAGCTCCGACTTCCGCGATCTCGAAGAGGCCTTCGAGCAGGGCAATGAGCGCGCCGGCCTTGCTGTCGATATGTTCAACTACGGCGTGAAGAAGCTCATCGGTGCGTATGCCGCCGCGATGGGCGGCGTGGACGCCATCATCTTCACCGCAGGTGTCGGCGAGAACAGCGCTTCTCAGCGCATGGCCATCGCCTCCGGCCTCGAGTTCATGGGTGTTAAGATGGACGAGGACGCCAACAAGGTCCGCGGCGAAGAGCGCGTCATCTCCGCGCCCGATTCCAAGGTCACCGTCCTTCTCATTCCCACGAATGAGGAACTGATGATCGCCATGGATACCGAGATGCTTGTCGGCTGATCTCACCTAAAAACGATCACAAAAAGCCCGCTTACAGCACTGCTGTAAGCGGGCCTTCTCATTTCTTACCGGCGGGACGAGGCAGCGTGCCGCACAAGCTCGCACAGGGGCAGAATGTACAAAAAACATGCCAGCGCCATGCCCATCGTCGGCGCGCCGACCGTTGAAAGCGGCGTTGCTCCCGCGATCGACCACGGAATGAGCGGCGCAACGACCACGGCGCTGTTTTCAAGGTTGATGGCAAACTGTTCCTTGCTTTGCTGTGACGGCGCACAGAGCTGATGCGTCAGAATGATCGTCAGCGTCTGGTTGCAGGCAAGAAGCCCCGCCAGGAACGCCGTCAGCAGCATGGCGGCATAGGGCGAGGTCTTTTCGCTCAAAACCGTGATGCGCGCACAGAGCCGGTCAAGCAGCCCCGTCTTGCGGAAAATGCCGGAATAGGCCGACGAGATCATCACGATCATTGCCACGCGCAGCATCGAGAGAATACCGCCGCCGTTGAGCATTGCGCCGACCTCGGCGTCCGCCGCCGTGTAGCCCCAAACCGAGGTCTTGAGGATCGTCACCGCGTCCAAGCGGCGCAGGAAAACGCACAGCACGACCGATGCCAAAATGCTCGCCGCCATCGCCCGCTTGACCTTCACGCGCAGGAGCGACAGCGCCAGAATGAGCACCGCCGGCAGGCACATGACCCAGTGCAGCGCCATCTCGCGTCCGTAGAGCGACCACAGCTCGCCCGCCGCGCCGCCGCTTTTCATCATTCCAAGCGCGGCATAGATGCCGCAGCTGAGGAGAAACGGCACAAGCGCCGTTTTCAGCATGCGTTTGATGTTATCGTAAATATTTGTCCCCGTCAGCTCGCTCACAAGCAGCGCGCTCGTTGAGACCGGCGAGCAGCGGTCGCCGAAATATACGCCGGAGAGCATCGCTCCGCCGAGCAGCACCGGGTCCATGCCCATCGACACGCCCACACTCACGCAGATGGTGCCCATCGTCGCCGCCGTGCCGAACGCCGTCCCCGTCAGCATCGAAACGCCGCAATTCAGCAGAAATGTCATCAGCAGCAGGATCTGCGGCCGGATGAGGTCGACAGCACAGCAGATGATGAACGGCAGCGTGCCGCACGCGCGCCAGAGGGCAGTCAGCATGCCGATGAGGGGAAAGACGAGCAGCACGCTCGCCGACGTTTTCACGCCCGCACCAATCATTTTTCCCAGTTCCTTCCAGGAAAAGCCCTGCTGCCTGCCGTGCAGCGTAAAGATCACCAACCCTGCCAAAAGCGCATAGAGGATATTGGCCCGCAGCACAAGGCAGGCCATCAGCGCCAGACAAAAAAGAACGATTGCAGCCATCTCAGTCCTCCCCTATCCTTTTTCAATACAGTACGCTATCTTAGCACGCGCGGTGGAAAAAGGAAATCTTCTCCTGCCGTTTCATGTGCTCTGCCCACAGTATAATTCCTGCTTTTATGCTTGTAAAACTGTTAAAATTGATATATTCTACAAGAAATAACTGTGAAAGGAGGACTCCCGTGAATTTTCATTCCCTTGACTATTTTCTCGTGCTCGCGCGGGAGAAAAACTTTACCCGCGCCGCCGAAGCACTGCATATCACGCAGCAGTCGCTCTCGTCCCACATTGCGGGACTTGAAAAGGAGCTTGGCTGCACACTCCTTGTGCGCCGCACGCCGCTTGAACTCACCTATGCGGGCCGCACGTTTCTGCGCTATGCCGAATCCATCGGGCAGACGCGACAGGCCATGGAACGCGAATTCTGCGATATCTCCGAAAATCAGAAGGGCGAGTTGCGCGTCGGCATCGCCTACACGCGCGGCCGCGCCATCATGCCGCGCCTGATCCCCGCCTTTCAGCGTCAGTATCCGAATGTCGAGATCACGCTGCTCGAAGGCTCGAACGACGCGATCCAGAAGGCGCTGCTCAGCGGCGGCATTGACCTCGCCATCGCCGCCTATCCCAAGGCGCCGCCCAGCATCGAGCTCGCCGACTACTACACTGAGCACACTGTTCTCTGCCTTGTGGACAGTCTTCTTGTGCAGTGTCAGATTGACCTCGATGTACGCCGCAATGAGATCGCCGCAGGGGACTTGCACTCGCTGCGCGACTGCCCGTTCGTTCTCGGCTCAGCCGCAGATATCGGCGGACGCATTGGACGCGAGCTGCTGCGCGCCTCGGGCATCTCGCCTATCAGCAAGGCGACGTCGGAAAATGTCGAAACGCTGCTCGCGCTCTGCGTGCAGGGCGTGGGCGCGTGCTTCTGTCCGGAAAATCTACTGCAAACAGCGCTCTCGCCCGAGCAGCTCGCGCAGCTGCACATTCTCCCCCTCTGCCCCAGTGCGTCGTATCCCATCTGCTTTGGCTATCTCAGGCGCTCGTATCCGTGGAGTGTGCTCTCCGAATTCATCCGCATCGCCCGCGAGCAAACTGCATAAGCACCATAAAAACGCCGCCCGTACATTTATTGCACGGGCGGCGCTCTTTTTTACTACTTCACCGCGGGCTGCTGCTGCGTAATGCAGTGAATGTTGCCGCCGCCGAAGGCGACCTCGCGCGTCTGCACGGGAACGACCTCACGGTCGGGGAACATTTCCTGCACCTGTCGGGCAGCGAGCGCGTCGTTTTCGTCGCCGTACTGCGGCAGGATCACCGCACCGTTGACGATGAGGAAGTTCATATACGACGCGATGCTCACCTCGCCGTTTTCCCGCGGGATCGTCCCCTCCACCGCGTCGATGGTGTCCGCCCCTTCAAGGAGGCACGGTTTTTTCGTCAGGCACAACTTGTGGACTTTGAGTTTTCTCCCCTTTGCGTCCGTCGCACCGCTCAGAAAGCGGTACGCTGCCTGTGCCTGCTCGTAGAACGGGTGGTTCTTATCCTCCGTCCAGATGCAGGCGGCCTCACCGGGCGCAACAAAACAGGCCACGTCGTCGATGTGTCCGTTCGTTTCGTCGGGGTCGATGCCGTCCTTGATCCACAGTACCTTTTCACAGCCGAGATAGTCGAGCAGCATTTTTTCGATCTCTTCTTTCGATTTGTCCGGATTGCGCCCCGCGGAGAGCAGGCACATTTCCGTCGTCAGCACTGTTCCTTCGCCGTCAACATGGATAGAGCCGCCCTCGAGCACGAAATTTTCCGTGCGGTAGCTGTCCACGCCCGCGATCTCGCAGATCTTGCGCGCAACCTGGTCGTCCTTGTCCCAGGGAAAGTAAAGCCCGTCCACAAGCCCGCCCCAGGCGTTGAACGCCCAGTCCACCGCGCGAAGGCCGCCCCGGTCGTTCACAAGGAAAGTCGGCCCGCAGTCGCGCACCCACGCATCGTCGCTCTCAAGCTCCACCACGCGGATATTTTCCGGCAGGCGGGCGCGCGCGTTCTGATACTGGCGCACCGACGCGCCGACGGTGACCTGCTCAAAGCGGGCAATGGCCTTTGCGACCTCGGCAAAGGTGCGCTGCGCGGGCTTTCCGCCGTTGCGCCAGTTGTCGCTGCGCTCGGGCCAGAGCATCCAAACGCCCTGCTGCGGTTCAAATTCAGCGGGCATGCGATACCCGTCCTGCTTCGGCGTTGTGCCGATAATTCTTCTTGCCATACATTTATCTCCTTATGATGAAACCATACTTATCTGCGCGCGGTTTTCCCGCGCAGCGCGATCAGCACCTCGCCGATCGCCGCGCTGAGGATCGTCCCGATCGTGATGGGCAGGAAACTTTTAAGCGTTTCCGCATCAAACGAGAGCGGCACGGCGGTAAAGATGATAGAGATGATGATGAGCGCCATCGGCACATAGGCGATGCAGCGCAGCGCCGCATCTGACCCCGGCACGCGGAAGGGACGCGGCGTCTTTGCATCTACGCGCCGCAGCTTCAAAAACGCGGGGAACACGGGAAGATAGCTCAACAGCAGCATCACAAGATTCAGCGCAAAAAAGCTCCAAAAGAGCGAGGAATCCGGCGTGACCATCTCGATGAGCACGCCCAAAATGCACACGCCCGAGGCAACGACGCCCGAGGCGACCGCCGAACCGACAGGCATGTTGTTTTTTGCCCAGCGCTTTGCAAAAACGCGCGGCATATCGTTGTGGTCTGCGGCAAGCGCCGCCGTCGAGTTGACGCCCATTGACCACGAGATCATGTTGCCGAACAGCGTTACAAGGAACAAAAGCGCCACCACGGCAACAAGCACGCCGCCGTCAGCGCCAAGGATCAGCGACACCGCGTCGATGAGGCCCGAGTCCACGCTGATCTCGCGCACGTCTACCGCCGCGCCGATGCCAAAGGCCGAAAAAAGATAGATGGCCGCAATGACGATGCCGCCGGTCACGATGGACTGCGGGATCTGCTTTTTCGGCTCGCTCATGCTGCCGGCAAACGTACACACGACCTCGAAGCCAAGGAAGTTAAAAATGATGACCGAGATATACGAGAGGCTCGTGAGGTCGAACGACGGCAGAAACGTCCGCGCCGACATATCGTTGACAAAACCGTAGCGGCTGATATACCACACGCCGAGTCCGCCGACGAGCAGTGCCAGCAGGATCTTGATGACGGCGCTCACGTTCAGGATCACGATGCTGTCGCACACGGGATAGCAGGCGATGAGCGTGACGATCCAGATGAAAAGAAGCTGCACGGCGAGCGAGGCAATGGTTCCCATCTGCCGCCCCGTGATGTCGCGCAGCAGTTCCGGACACATCACCGCGAGCGACGCCATCCACAGCGGAAAGTTGATCCAGTAGTACCACGAGGCGCGCGCCGCCCACTTCCCCTGCGGATACGCCGCGTGGATCCAGTCATAAAGCCCGCCGTCGCCCGCGTAGGCCGTACCGAGCTCGGCGGCGATCAAACCGTAGGGCAGCAAAAACGCAAGGATCATAAATCCCCACCAGAAATACTGGCTGTTGCCGATGGACGCGACCGGCGCCGCCGCTTCGGCGACGAACACCACGCAGATGACCGACAGGATCACGTCCGCAAGACGAAATTGATTCTTCTCCATTGTTTTTCTCAGCTCTTTTCCGCTTTCGAAACACCGCAGTAGGCCTCGACGCAGCCGAGCTTATCGCACAGCACCCGGTCAAGCTCCTCCTTCGCCGCGGCGATCTGTGCGCCGCTCGGCTCGCGGCGGCAGCGCGTCAGATAGACGAGAAGCCCGCGCATGGCCGTCAGGCGGTTGCCCGCCTGCTCCCAGCAGAGGGAAGCATCGCTGTCTGCGACCTCGTCTGTCACGTCCTCGCCGCGCGTGGCGGGCAGGCAGTGCAGGAACTTGCAGCCGAGGTTCCCCAGCTGCATCAGCTCGCGGTTCACCTGATAGTCATGGAACACGCGCACGCGTTCCTCCTTCGGCATCTCGTTTTCGTAGAGACCGTACCACACATCGGTGTAGATAAAATCCGCGCCGCGCACGCTCTCGCGCTCGTCGGTGACGAGAAAACTGCCGCCGGAAAGCGCGCAGTTCTTCTTCAGGATCTCCTTGTGTTCTTCGTTCAGCTGGTGACCCTCGGGGCCGTACTGGACAAAATGCATGCCGAGCTTTGTCGTGATGAAGCCGAGCGATGCGCACACCTGTGTCGCGTCGCCGACAAAGACGACTTTGCAATCCTCCAATCTCTTTCCCTGCGGCAAATGCTCCATGATGGTGCACATATCGCCGATCTCCTGCGTGGGGTGATTGTAGTCCGACATGCCGTTGATGACGGGGATCGTGCAGCTTTTCCCCAGTTCCTCGATCGTCTTGTGCGCGATGACGCGCGCCATCACGATGTCCACGAGCTTTGAGAGCACCTTGCCCGTGTCGCCGATGGTCTCATGTCCGCCGAGCTGGATCATGCCGGGGCCTAAATACTGCGCGTGGCCGCCCATCTGGCTCATCGCCGTTTCAAACGAAACGCGCGTGCGCGTGCTGGACTGCTGAAAAATCATGCCGAGCGTCATGTTCCGCATCAGCGGCGGATAGTACCCTGCCTTGATGGCCTTTTTGATGGCAAGCGACAGTTCGATGATGTCGAGCAGCTCCTGCTTGGTCCATTCGTTGGTGTCGATAAAATCTTTTTTCATATTCTTCCTCCAACTGTTGTCGAGTGCTGTTGCCGCGGCCGTATTCGCCGCGGGAAATGCCGGGCTTATTGTCTGCACTTTTTTCCAGTTCATGCGCCCATACCCGCGCAAAACGAGGAAGAAGGCTGACATTTCCTTGTGCAGCGCGCATTTTACACAAATTTTACAATTCTCTGATGGTGGATTTGACAATGCTCCTTTATGCTGTAACTTGGTTAAGAATGAATGATCAAAAAAGAAAAAGGAAAGATAGAAAATATGGATATTTTCAATGTGCTCACGATGATCGGCGGACTGTGCCTGTTCCTCTTCGGCATGAATCTGATGGGGCAGGCGCTTGAGCGCCGCGCGGGCGGCAAGCTCCGCTCTCTTCTCGACAGAATGACCGGCAGCGTGTTCGCCGGGTTTTTAACGGGCCTTGGCATCACGGCCATCATTCAGAGCTCGTCCGCCACCACGGTCATGGTGGTTGGCTTTGTCAACTCCGGTCTCATGACGCTGCGTCAGGCCATCAACGTCATCATGGGTGCCAACGTCGGCACCACCGTCACCGCCTGGCTTCTGAGCCTCGGCGGCATCGACTCGGGCAATTTCTGGGTACAGCTTTTAAAGCCCACCTCCTTTACGCCCGTGCTTGCGCTCATCGGTATCATCTACTACATGTTCTGCAAGGATAACAAGAAAAAGGACACCGGCATGATCCTGCTCGGCTTTGCGACGCTCATGTTCGGCATGGAAACGATGAGCACTGCCGTTGCGGGACTAAAGGACGTTCCCGCTTTCACGAACCTTTTTGTTGCCTTTCAGAATCCCATTCTCGGCGTGCTCGCCGGCGCGCTGCTCACGGCTGTGATCCAGTCGAGCTCGGCGTCCGTCGGTATTTTGCAGGCGCTCGCCGTCACCGGCTCTGTGAGCTACGCTGCGGCCATTCCCATCATCATGGGGCAGAACATCGGCACGACCGTCACGGCCATGCTCTCCTCCATCGGCACAAACAAGAACGCCCGCCGCGCCGCCGTTGTCCATCTTCTCTTCAACGTCATCGGCGTTGTCGTGCTGCTGACGGTGTTCTGCATCGTGCGCGCCGCGCTTGCTCCGGCATTGCTTGACGAATCCGCCTCCATGGCGGGCATCGCCGTGGCGCACTCGGCATTCAATATCCTTTGCACTGCGCTGCTCCTGCCCGCAGGCGGGCTGCTCGAAACGCTTGCCAAGCGCATTGTTCCTGACGACGCACACTCGCAGGATGAGCAAACGACCGAACTTGACGTGCGTCTTCTCCCCACGCCCTCGCTCGCCCTGCGTCAGAGCCGCAGCGTCGCCTGCGAAATGGCCGGATACGCTGTGCGCGCACTGGACAATGCCATCGACGCCCTCAGCCGCGGCACACCCGAACTTGCCCAGAGCATTCACGACGATGAGGAGCGCTGCGACCATTATGAGGACATCCTCGGCACCTATCTTGTCAAGCTCAGCGCACAGAAGATGGGGCGCGACGAGAGCGAGGAAGCGACCGAGCTTTTAAAGACCATCGGCGATTTTGAGCGCATCTCCGACCATGCGGTCAACATTCTCTCCTCCGCAGAGGAGCTGGAGCGAAAGGGACTCACCTTCTCCGGCAGCGCGCTCAATGAGCTGTCCGTGCTCACCGCCGCCGTCCGCGAGATCCTTTCTCTCTCTCTCAAGGCTTTTTCCGGTCAGGATCCCACTGCCGCACAGCAGGTCGAGCCGCTGGAGCAGGTCATCGACACGCTCAAAGAGCAGATGCGCACGCGCCATATCCTGCGCATGCAGCAGGGCACGTGCAGCATTGAGGCCGGCTTTGTGCTCTCCGACCTCCTGACCGACTTGGAGCGCACATCCGACCACTGCTCCAACATCGCCGGCTGCGTCATCGACGCGCGCGAGCACAACCTCAACCTGCACGAAACGCTCCGTCAGGCAAGAAGCGACGACGGCAGCTTTCAGCATACCTTCGAGCATTACGTGCAGAAATATCAGTTGCCGATTCCGTCAAACGGATAAAAACGGGGTGCCTGAAGGCACCCCATTTTTGCTGTTTCTTTGCTTGTCAATCGCCCGATTCCTTGTTATACTACGGGTAATGTGCAATTCCTGCGCCAAGGCGTTTTCGCGCGGGAGGAAAGGAAGATACGTCAATGGATCCGATTTATGAGATTGAATTGCAGGACTGCCCCTACTGCCGCGGCACCGGCACGGTGGAAGATGAGCAGGGCTGGTGCGTTTATGTCACCTGCGTTGACTGCGGCGCGCAGACCGCGCACGCAAGCTATGAAACGCCCGAGGAGCGTCTCGCTGCCGCGCAGCAGGTCGCGCACCTGTGGAACATCGGCAAGGTCCTCAATCCCGGCGTGGGCGACTGAGCCTGCCGGATATGCAAAAAAAGGACGGAAAGCGCTGCTTTCCGTCCTTTTTGCCGCTCAACCGCCGTTTGAGCACACGAAACTTCCCCTCCATTGCGCGCTCAACCGCAATGGGCTATACTGAGTACATCAAGGACGTCCGCACTTTATAGGAAACGGAGTTTTGCCTTTATGAACATCGACATTGGCAGTAAGATCAAAGCGCTGCGCCTTACAAAAAGCATGACGCAGGAACAGCTTGCAAAAGCCCTCCACGTGAGCGCACAGGCCGTAAGCAAGTGGGAGATCGGCAGCTCGCTGCCCGATATCCAGCTTCTGCCCGCGCTGTCCGTCGCGTTGGGAACGAGCATTGATTCTCTCTTCTCCCTCACGGACGAGAGCCGCTTTGCCCGCATCGACAACATGCTCTGGGACAAGAGATTCCTCACGCAGCAGGAATTTGACGAAGAGGAACGCTTTTTGCAGGAAAAGTGCCGCGAGGACGAAACGCGCCCGCGCGCGACGCTGCTGCTTGCGCAGCTTTACTGCAAGCGCGCACGGGAATACAACGACCTCGCCTCACCCCTCGCCCGTCAATCGCTTGAGCTGAATCCCGACTGCAAAGAGGCACACAACGCTATTTTTGACGCCGAAAACGGCGCGTATCTTGACTGGAACGCAACGAACCACTACCGCACGATCGACTTCTACAAGAGTTTTCTTGCCGCACATCCGAACAATCACAGCGCGCATCTGTGGCTTTTGGACCTTCTCATCGCCGATAGGCGCTGCGCGGAGGCGCGCGAGGTCTTGGACCAGATGCACCGCCTGAAACCGACGTACAACGATGCCTTCTATCTCGGCTGTATTCTCTTGCAGGAGGGGCACATTGACGACGCGCTTGCCCAGTGGAAAACCATGTGTGCAAGCTATCCCGACACATGGGAGGTCTACGTCATGCGTGCGAGCGAGCTCGCCAAGCTCGGATATTACGACGAAGCCATCGCGGATTATGAGAAGACGATGACCCTCATGCCGCCGCCCCGCTTTGTCGACCCTGCCGAGGCCATTGCGCAGATCTGCGAGATCCGCGGCGACTATGAAGCAGCGATCGCCTGCTATGAAAAGGTCATCGAACTCATGCGCACCGACTGGAGCGAAATGCAGGGCGAAGCCATCGACGCCCCGCAGAGAAATATCGCACGCCTGCGCGAGAGAATGGCAAACAGCTGATTCTTCTGCAAAACTCCGCCCTGGCGCAAAAGCGTCAGGGCGGGGTTCCCATTTTAGAAGCGTTTGCTCACATATTGAAGCGCCTGCGCGCTTCCTCCCGGAGGGACGGAACACGGCGCACAATGCGCAGCGGAATGATGAGCCCGATGCAGATGACCAGCACGGCAAGCGACCACGACGGCTGCCACGCGCCAAGAAAATACCGGTCGAGGCAGTATTCCACGCCGAGGGCAAGAAGCCCCACCGCGCCGATGCACATGGCAAGGGTAGAGATGCGCGATCTTCTGCCGTCGCGCAGAAAAAAGCTCAGCAAAAACACAACGATGCAGGCCCAGCCGAGCATCGGCAGCGCAAGGCCACGGAACCACCGTCCGCCGTGCAGCGCAACGGAAATGATCCACACATAGATGCCGATGGCGGCAACGTCCGCCGTGAGCCGGAAGAAAACCGGAATCCGGCGCGCCAGCATCGGCAGCGCAAACCAGATCCACAGCATCACCGCCGCGCCCGCAATGTAAAGAGACCATGGGTGTTCGGTCGGCAAAATAAGGTTCAGCAACCCGCAGCAGAGCGACACCGATGCAAGCATCGCCGTGAGCAGCAGAGCGGCCGCTCGCCGCGAGGCAGGGGGAACTACAGCCGGCTTCGTCGGAAAATAGGGCAGCGCTTCCCGGTCGGGCTTCCACGCAGGCGTGCCGCAGAGCGGGCAGCTCGCCGCACCGTCTGACAGCTCCACGCCACAGTTGACACAGTATGACATCAAATTCCTTCTTTCGTTCAGCGGTTGCTTTCCACATGCACGGGAATGCCCGCGCGCACAAGAAAGCGGAAAAAGTCGCGCTCGGTGTCTGTCTCCTCCTGCGTGCCGGCAAAGGTGATCTCCATGGTATCACCGTAACTGATGGACGCGCAGTGGCAGCGCGGCACCGTCGCCTGCCCGAGAATAACCTCCGCCCCGCGGATATACGGTGCCATCTCCGGCGGCACGGTAAAAGCGCCGGGATTGGTATAGGTGCAGGAATAGGGGCGCACACCGTGCAGACGGTAGTTGAGCGCCATGACGGGATTTTTGAGCGCGACCGGCACGAGCCGCAGCGCAAAATTCTTTGTAAAGCGGACATTCCCCGTAAACGCCGCCTGCATCTCCTGCCGGTTGATGTGCAGCTTCATATAATGGCGCACCTGCGAGACGATCTCGGGAAAGGTGTAGTCGCCAAGCGCGGGGTCGATAAAGGGGCGCACCGTGGTGATAAAGTTGCGCAGCGTTTCCGTCGGGAACCAGCCGCGCAGGTTGATCGGAACGGCCAGCGCCACGGGGCGCAGTCGATAGGGCTTCTCGCGCTTCTGTTTTTCCAGAATCACGTAGATGAGCACGGCGGAGAGATACTCCGTGATGGACGCGCCGTACTTTTTTGCTTCCGCGCGCAGCGCCTGAAGCGGCACAAAGCCCATCGTCACATGGAAGGTATAGAACGGCTCCGGCGTTCCGGTATTCTGATACGCCTTCGGCTGGCGGTGCAGCCCCAGCGCATGATGCCCCGCGTAGCGGGCGTAGGCGTCCTCCAGCTCCTCCGCGCGCGGCGGCTCGGAAAGGTCGAGCACGCCGTTCCCCGGCGGCACGTCAACGCCGGTCTGGCGCAGGTACTCGGCAAGCAGCGTGCGGAAAAAGACGATCGCCCCGCCGCCGTCGGACAGCGCATGGAAGACCTCAATGGAGATGCGGCTGCGGTAATAGTAAAAGCGCACGAGCCAGCCGTTGTCCTCCTTGAACCGGACGGGCTGGCAGGGGTCGGACACATCTTCTTTCAAAAACGGCCCCGGCGCGGTATTCGGCTCAAGATAGTACCAGAACGCGCCCTTGCGGATGCGCACGGCAAAGCTCGGAAAGCGCGGCATGCAGCGATCGATGGCACGCTGAAGCGCGGCGGGGTCAACGTCCCGCTCCATCAGCGCGGAGAAGCGGTAGATGGCAGAATACTCTTCCTTTTGCAGCGCGGAGTACAAAATGCCCGCATTGTCGAGCCGATACCATTTGCTGTCCGGTTTTGCCATCGTTTTCCCCTCCTTCGCGTATCAGGATCATTCGGACAGTATTGTAGCACAAAGCGCTGCGCACGACAAGAAAGATGACGATTTCCCTTTTCTTTTTTACAGAAATATGATACGCTGAAGCAAACGCAAGATCCGGAAAATTATGGGAGGCGCCTATGGAATCCAAGCTGCACATCATCAGGAAGAAAAAAAGCGATCTGGAAAATTCCCGGCTCGACCCGCTGATGCGCGCGCTCAAGGCGCTGCACAGCGCCGGCGCACCGGAAAACATGACTGCTGAGGAGCTGGAGCGCCAGCGCCGCAGTCAGGAAGTGCTCGGCAGACTGACTGCCCCGATGGCCGGCATGGACTATGAAGAATTTGCTCTCTCCGGCATGAGCGCAGCATGGACACGTCTGAAAGCGCCCCACGGCAGCCGCCACGCGATTCTCTATTGCCACGGCGGCGGCTACACAAGCGGCAACCTTGGCTATTCGCGCGTATTGTCCTCCAAGCTCGCCCATGCGACAGGCTACGACGTGCTGAGTTTTGAATATCGCCTTGCGCCTGAATTCCCCTACCCCGCCGCTGTGGAGGACGCGCTGCGTGCGTGGGACTTTCTCATGCTGCAAGGCTACGGTGCGCGCGACATTGTCCTCGCAGGCGACAGTGCAGGCGGCAACCTTGCGCTTGTGCTTTGCAGCCGCTTGAAAGCGGCCGGCCGCCGCCTGCCCGGCGCGCTCATTCTGATGTCTCCGTGGACGGATATGACAATGTCCGGTACTTCCTACCGCGAGCGCGCGGAGATCGACCCGATGCTCACACCCGAGTACATCGAGGCCGTTCGCCTCGCCTATGCCGCGGGACAAAACTACCGTTCGAGCGACTTATCCCCCCTGTTTGCAGATTTTGAAGGCTTCCCGCCGACGCTCATACAGGTCGGCGACCATGAGATCCTGTATTCCGATTCCGAATCGCTCTATCAGGCGATGAAGCGCGCGAACGTTCCCTGCCGCTTGCAGGTCAGCGAGGGAATGTGGCATGTTTTCCAGATGTTCCCGATGAAAAAGGCTTCGATCGCGATGGATAATGTTGCAAGATTCTTGCTGGAGCAGTGATTCCCCGCAAAATACCGATAAGAACAGGAGGCTGCCCTCTTTTGCAAAGGAGGCATCCTCCTGTTTGACCCGTGGCCGCGCAATGCACCGCGCTCTTTCTGCTCCGCCATTTTGGTGCAAAAGAAAATAAAGATTTTTGCGAAATCCACTTGACAAGCAAAATGCCCGTGCTATAATGCGAAGCAACAAGTAAAAAGCTTCAAACCTATGACGGAGAGAAGTAACCGGCGCAGATAAGCACAAAGAGAGTTCCGGGTGGTGTGATCGGGGCAGCGGACGGCTGGTGAATGGACTCCGGAGGGCGGATCGAACGGTGAACGCCAAGTAGAGACCGACGGGTATCCCACCCGTTATCCATCGGGGCGCGTATGATGGTGCGCGTAAGCGAGCGGGCGTTTTCTAAAACGTCAATTTGGGTGGTATCGCAGAAGTTTGATGACTTTTGTCCCATGGATATGGGATAAAGGTCTTTTTTCTTTTTCCCCTCCTGTTCCGGCAAAGCAGGCGTTCATCTGCCGCTCAAAATCAAATATATTTGGAGGAAACCAAAATGAAAAACAACATGATGCACAAGCTTCTCACCCTCGCGCTTGCCGGCGTGATGACTCTGTCCCTCGCTGCCTGCGGCAGCAAGACGGACAATGGCGGCAGCGATGCCCAGCAGGAATCCGAGAACGGCAAGACCTATAAGGTCGCCGTCATCAAGCAGCTCGACCACGCTTCCCTTGATGAGATCGCAAACGCCATCACCGCCGAGCTTGACAAGCTTGCCGCCGACAACGGCGTGACCATCGAATATGAGGTCACCTCCGGTCAGAATGACCCGACGATCTTAAAGCAGCTCTCCGATCAGGCGATCGCCGACAACGTGGACGCCATCGTTCCCATCGCCACAAGCGCCGCGCAGATCGCAGCCCTCTCCGCCGAGGACAGCAAGACCCCCGTGGTCTACGCCGCCATCTCTGATCCCGCAGCGGCAAACCTGACCGGCATCGACTATGTGACCGGCACGAGCGATGCGCTGAATACCGAGTTCATCATGGACATGATGTTCGCCCAGAATCCGAACGTTGCCAAGGTCGGCCTCCTCTACTCCCTCTCCGAGCCGAACTCCGCCCAGCCCATCACCGACGCCAAGGCCTATCTTGACGCAAAGGGCATCGCGTATGTCGAGCAGACCGCCAGCACGAACGACGAGGTCGTTGCCGCCGCTTCCGCGCTGATCGCCGACGGCGTGGACGCCGTCTTTACCCCGACCGACAATGTCATCATGGCCGCTGAGCTGGCCATCGCCGAGGACTTTGCCAAAAATGGCATTCCCCACTACACCGGCGCTGATTCCTTTGTCCGCAACGGCGCCTATGCCACCTGCGGCGTGAACTATACCGATCTCGGCACCAAGACCGCTGACCTTGCTTACTCTGCCATCACCGAGGGCATGGGTTCCATGGAGGACTACTATCTGATGGACGGCGGCATCATCACCGTCAACACCGACACCGCCGCCGCGATGAGCCTTGACTACTCCTGCTTCGACAGCATGGGCACCGTCGTCGAGGTCACGACTACCAAGGACTAAGCCGCATTCCCGTTCCCAACAACGTACTGCCGTCCCCCGGCTTTTCGCCGGGGGCATCGGCATGAAAGGAGACTTCTCCCATGCTCATCATCACGCAAACCGCCCTTGAACTGGGCTTCCTCTACGCACTCATTGCAATGGCGCTCTTTTTGAGCTATCGCATCCTCGACATCGCAGATCTGACGACCGACGGCTGCTTTGTCCTCGGCGCAGCCGTGTCCGTCACGGTGACGGCGGCAGGGCACCCCATTCTCGCCATTTTTGCCGCGATGCTCGCAGGCGCGTGCGCAGGCTTTGTCACCGCCTTTTTGCAGACGAAGCTCGGCGTGCCGAGCATTCTGGCCGGCATCATTACCAATACCGGCCTCTATACCGTCAATCTGATGGCAATGGGCTGGAAGTCGAACCAGAGTCTGCTCGGCGGCAGAACCGTCTTCACAATGCTGCGCGACCGTGGCATCGGCGGGGACTGGTACGAGCTGCTGCTCGCTGCCAGCGTCACGATTCTCGCAGGGCTGCTGCTGGTGCTGTTTCTCGGCACGCGCATGGGGCTCTCCATTCGCGCCACGGGCGATAATCCCGACATGGTGCGCGCCTCTTCTCTGAACCCCTCGTTTACGATCACCGTGGGGCTGTGCCTTGCCAATGTGCTCACGGCGCTCTCCGGCGCTGTCGTGGGGCAGTATCAAAAAACCGTGGACATCAACTCCGGCACGGGCATCGTCGTCATCGGCCTCGCCTGCCTCATCATCGGCGAAACGCTGCTCGGCCGCAGAAGCGTCAAAAAGGGCGTCATCGCCGCCATTCTCGGCTCGATCGTCTACCGCTTCATCTATGCCATCGTTTTCTACACAAAGGTCGTCCCCGTCGAGTGCTTAAAGCTCCTGACGGCGGTCATCGTGGCGCTGGCCATCGCCTCGCCAAGCATTCGCAGGTGGTTCGCGTTCCAAAAGCGCAAGATGTCTGCCAGAACGAAGGAGGGCGCGTAAGATGTTAGATATCAAGAAGATCTCCAAGACCTTCAATCCCGGCACAGTGAATGAAAAAAAGGCTCTCACGGAACTATCGCTTCACTTGGACGAGGGCGACTTCGTCACCATCGTCGGCTCGAACGGTGCGGGCAAATCGACCCTCTTCAACGCCATCGCGGGCAGCTTTTATGTCGACGAGGGCAGCATTTCGCTCGCCGGGGAGGACATTACCTTCCTGCCCGAGCACGAGCGCTCCCGCCGTATCGGGCGGCTTTTTCAAGACCCCCTGCGCGGCACTGCGCCAAACATGACGATCGAGGAAAACCTTGCGCTTGCGTACCTGCGCGCGGCGCACGGCAATCCCTTCAGCCGCATCAGCAAGAAGGACAAGGCCTTCTTCGCCGATCAGCTCCGGCAGCTCGACATGGGTCTCGAGGATCGCATGAAAAACCCCGTTGGTCTCCTCTCCGGCGGACAGCGCCAGGCGCTGACGCTTCTCATGGCAACGATGGTGCCGCCGCAGCTGCTGCTCCTTGATGAGCACACCGCGGCGCTTGACCCCGCAACGGCGGAAAAGGTGCTTGCCCTCACCCGCCGTGTCGTGGCAGAGAGCCGCATCACCTGCCTGATGGTCACGCACAACATGCATCAGGCGCTCACGCTCGGCAACCGCACGCTGATGATGTCCGACGGACACATCGTGCTCGACATTGCGGGCGATGAGCGCGCGGGCATGAGCGTGGACGATCTCATCGCGCGCTTCAAGGCGGGCGCCGGACACGAGCTGGACAACGACCGCATTCTCTTATCGGAATAGCATTCGATCATCAGCGCAAAATGCCGTCTCCTTGTTTTTCTGTGTCCTGCCAATGCGCAAAAAGAGCATTTCTGGCTTACGGTTCACACGCTCGTCCTTCTTTTTAAGCGCGCATCCTTAATAGTTGACGGTGCGTACCTGAGCGGAAGCTTGTAGCGAGCGCGACGTGCGCACGTACCATATTGTTATTGTGAGGCCAGAGGCAGGGTGGTCTCGCAGGAGTGCGCAGCATTTCGCAAATAATCAAACATGAAAAAAGCGGTTCCCGTTCTGGGAACCGCTTTTTGTTGTTCTTTGCGCTGTTTAGTTGTTGCTGGCGTTCGTGGCGCGGAGGGTGACGTCGTGATAGCCGCCCTCAACAATACTGGTGGCGGAGACAAGCGTGAGCTTCGCGTTCTTCTGCAGGTCGGGGATCGTAGTCACACCGCAGTTGCACATGGTGGACTTGACCTTGTAAAGGCTTCTTGCGACGTTGTCCTGCAAAGAGCCTGCGTAGGTGACGTAGGAATCGACGCCCTCTTCGAAGGCAAGCCCCGTCTTGCCGCCGAGGTCGTAGCGCTGCCAGTTGCGCGCGCGGTTCGAGCCCTCGCCCCAGTACTCCTTGACGTACACGCCGTTGACGAGCAGCTTGTTCGTCGGCGATTCGTCGAAACGTGCGAAGTAGCGGCCAAGCATCAGGAAGTCCGCGCCCATGGCGAGCGCGAGCGTCATGTGATAGTCGTGAACGATGCCGCCGTCGGAGCAGATGGGAACATACACGCCCGTCTCGCGGAAGTATTCGTCGCGCGCAGCGGAAACCTCGATGAGCGCGGTCGCCTGACCGCGGCCGATGCCCTTGGTCTCGCGCGTAATGCAGATCGAGCCGCCGCCGATACCGACCTTGACAAAGTCTGCACCGCACTCGGCGAGGAAGCGGAAACCGTCGCGGTCGACAACGTTGCCCGCGCCGATCTTCACGCTGCTGCCGTAGTTTTCGCGCACGTAGTCGATGACTTTCTTCTGCCAGACGGAGTAACCCTCGGACGAGTCGATGCACAGCACGTCTGCGCCCGCCTCAACAAGCGCAGGAATGCGCTCGCGATAGTCGCGGGAGTTGATGCCCGCACCGACGAGATAGCGCTTCTTGCCGTCCTGCAGGGCAAGGGGGTGCTCCTTGTGCTCGGCATAGTCCTTGCGGAAGACAAAGTAGAGCAGGTGGTCGTTTTCATCTACGATGGGCAGCGCGTTGAGCTTGTGCTCCCAGATGATGTCGTTGGCCTCCTTGAGCGTGGTGGAGGCAGGGGCGGTGATAAGCTTTTCGCGCGGCGTCATGAACTCATGCACCTTGACGTCCGTGCTCATGCGGCTCACGCGGTAGTCGCGGCTCGTCACGATGCCGAGGAGCTTGCCGTTGGGCGTTGCGTCCTCGGTGACGGCGACGGTGGAAAAGCCGTTCTCTTCCTTGAGCGCGAGCACGTCGGCAAGCGTGTGCTCGGGCGTCAGATTGGAAGCAGACGGCACAAAGCCCGCCTTGCTGCTCTTCACGCGGCGCACCATCTCCGCCTCGCTCTCAATGGACTGAGAGCCGAAGATGAAAGAAAGGCCGCCCTCCTTGGCAAGGGCGATAGCAAGCGTGTCGTTCGAGACAGACTGCATGATCGCCGAGACCATCGGGATATTCAGGCTGATGGGGCACTCCTCCTGCCCCTTGCGATAGCGCACGAGGGGCGTTTTGAGTGAAACGTTGTCAGGAACACAGTCCTCCGCGGTATAGCCGGGAACGAGAAGATATTCGCTGAACGTGTGAGAAGGTTCGGGATAATAGTAAGCCATAGATCTGCTCCTCTCTTCTTATTTTACTTGAAGTAGCGCACAGCAGAGGTGAACAGCTCCATCTCATACTGGCCGGGGACATTGCGGTAGAGGTTCTTGCCGATACGCTCGGTATGCCCCATCTTGCCCAGCACGCGGCCATCGGGCGAGGTGATGCCCTCGATGGCGCAGAGCGAGCCGTTGGGATTAAACGCTGCATCCATTGTAGCACACCCGTCAAGGTCTACATACTGCGTGGCGATCTGGCCGTTGGCAGCAAGCGCCTTGACAAGCTCCTCCGAGGCGAGGAAGCGGCCCTCGCCATGGGAAATGGGCACGGTGTAGATGTCGCCGACCTTCGTGCCGGTAAGCCACGGGGACTTGTTGGAGCACACGCGCGTGCGCACAAGGCGGGACTGATGACGGCCGATGACGTTGTAGGTGAGCGTCGGGCAGCCCGAATCGGTATCCATGATCTTGCCGTAGGGCACAAGGCCGAGCTTGATGAGCGCCTGGAAGCCGTTGCAGATACCGAGCATCAAGCCGCCGTGCTGCTCAAGCAGCGCCGTGACCTGCTCCTTGACCGCAGCGCTGCGGAAGAAGGCCGTAATGAGCTTGGCGCTGCCGTCGGGCTCGTCGCCGCCGGAGAAGCCGCCGGGAACCACAATGATCTGGCTATCCTTGACCGCCTTGGCAAAGCGCTCGACGCTGTCAGCAACGTCGGCGCTTGTCAGGTTGCGGATAATAAACTGCTCGGCGTCCGCGCCCGCTTCAAGCAGGGCGCGCTGCGTATCGTACTCGCAGTTCGTACCGGGGAAGACAGGGATCAGCGCCTTGGGGCGTGCCAGCTTGATCGCGGGAGCAACGCGCTCCTGCGCTTCATAGGAAAGGCTCTCGACCACTCCGGCACTCTGCGTCTTCGTCGGGTAGACGGATTCGAGGACAGCGTCATTGAGGGCAAGAAGCTCGGAAATGCTCGCCTCGTCGCTGCCGAGGGAGATGGTCTTTTCCGCTGTGGTCGCGCCGATGCGCACAACATCGGGAACTTCCTCCGTCAGCTCGGCGACGATCGCGCCGGGCATGGGAGCAAACCAGTCGCGCGCAGTCTTTTCGGCGGCAAAGCCGATCTCATTGCCGAGCGACATTTTGAAAACTGCCTCGGCAAGGCCATTTTCAACCGCCCATGCGCTTGCGACCTTGCCCGCGCGGGCAAGCGCGGTGAAGCGTTCCCACGCCGCTTTCTGCTCTTCGGGTGTCGCGCCGTCAAAGAGGTAAACGCCGCGACCGGCAGTCTTGAAGTCAGTCGTCACGATCTCGCCTGCCAGCACGGGCGCGATGGCGAAGGAGATAAGCGTCGGCGGCACGTCATGGTCAAGGAAGGTACCGGACATGGAGTCCTTGCCGCCGATGGCGGCAGCGCCCAGTTCAAGCTGGGCATCGAGCGCACCGAGCAGCGCGGAGAAGGGCTTGCCCCAGCGCGCAGGCTCGTTGCGGAGCTTTTCAAAGAATTCCTGCAGGGTGAGATATGCCTTGTGATAGTCTGCACCGGCGGCGACGATCTTAGCAACCGAGGTGTAGACCGCGCTGTGCGCGCCCGTGTAAGGATCGGCGCTCAGTGCGTCGGGGTCGCAGCCCCAGGCCATCACGCTGCCCTGCTCGGTCTTGCTGCCCGGCAGCACCGGCAGCAGCGCCGCCATCGCCTGCGAGGGGCTGCGCTGCGTCTTGCCGCCAAAGGGCATGAGCAGCGAGAACGCACCGACGGTAGAGTCGAAGCGCTCGGCGAGGCCGCGGCGGGACGCGCTCTTGAGGCTACCCGCCATATCGCGCAGCGTGCGCGGCGCGCAAGCGGACTCTGCCTGCTTTTCCCCAGCTTCCACGCGGATGCTTGCGTGCTTGACCGCGCCGTTCGTGTCGAGGAACGCGCGCGAAAGGTCGGCGACCGTCTGTCCGCGCCAGTGCATGACCATGCGGGGGCTTTCGGTGACGACTGCAACGCGGTAGGCCTCCAGGTTTTCGGCCTGCGCGGCAGCGATGAACTTTTCCTCGTCCTCCGCCGCGACGACGACCGCCATGCGTTCCTGCGATTCGGAGATCGCAAGCTCGGTGCCGTCCAGCCCCTCGTACTTCTTGCGCACGGCGTCAAGCTCGATGGCAAGGCCGTCGGCCAGCTCGCCGATGGCAACAGACACGCCGCCCGCGCCAAAGTCGTTGCAGCGCTTGATGAGGCGCGTCACCTCGCCGTTTCGGAACAGGCGCTGGATCTTGCGCTCTTCGGGCGCGTTGCCCTTCTGCACTTCGCTTGCCATGGTGGTAAGCGACTTTAAGTCGTGGCTCTTCGAAGAACCGGTCGCGCCGCCGATGCCGTCGCGGCCGGTACGGCCGCCGAGCAGGATCACAACGTCACCCGGAGCGGGACGCTCACGCACAACGTTATTGGCAGGCGCCGCGGCGACGACCGCGCCGCACTCAAGGCGTTTGGCAATGTAGCCCTCGTGGTAAAGCTCGGCGACATGGCCGGTGGCAAGGCCGATCTGGTTGCCGTAGGAGGAATAGCCCGCCGCAGCGGTCTGCGCCAGCTTGCGCTGGGGGAGCTTTCCGGGAAGCGTCTCCGCGAGCGTCTTTCGCGGGTCGCCGCCGCCGGTGACGCGCATCGCCTGATGGACGTAGGCACGTCCCGAGAGCGGGTCGCGGATGCAGCCGCCGATGCAGGTAGCAGCGCCGCCGAAAGGCTCGATCTCGGTGGGGTGGTTGTGCGTTTCGTTCTTGAACATCAGCAGCCAGTCCTGCTCCTCGCCGTTCACCTTGGCGGGCACGTGAATGGAGCAGGCGTTGATCTCCTCGCTCTCGTCGAGTTCGGGCAGCAAGCTGCGCTTTTTGAGGGTCTTGGTGCCGATGGTCGCAATGTCCATCAGCGTCTGGGGGCGCTTGGCGGCCTTTTCCGCGCCGTAGACCTCTTCGCGCGCGGCAAGGTAGCGCTCATACGCGCCCTTGACGGCGGGATCGTCGATCGTGATCTCATCAAGATGCGTAGAGAACGTCGTGTGGCGGCAGTGATCGGACCAGTAGGTGTCGACGACGCGCACCTCGGTCACGGTGGGATCGCGGTGCTCTTCCTCGCGGAAATAGGCCTGCAAGGTCTTGAGATCGTCCAAATCCATGGCAAGGCCCATGGAGGAAAGGAGCGCAGAGAGCGCAGCATCGTCCATGGTGATAAAGCCCTCGACCGAAGCGACGCTCTTGGGATCGGAGAGGTTTTCCGCAAGCGTTTCAGGCTTTGCAAGCGTGGCCTCACGGCTCTCAACGGGGTTGATGACATAGCGTTTGACGGCTTCGACGTCCTTATCCGTCAGCGTGCCGTAGAGCGCGTAGACCTTTGCCGTGCGGATGCGCGGACGCTCGCCCTGGCTCAAAAGCTGGATGCACTGTGCCGCGCTGTCGGCGCGCTGATCGAACTGGCCGGGCAGCGGCTCGACGGCAAACACGGCGGCAGCGCCGGAAACGTCGGTCTCCTCGCTCGTCAGGTCGAGCTGCGGCTCGGAAAAGACGGTGGTGCAGGCATAGTCGAAGAGGTCTTTGTCCATGCCCTCTGCATCGTAGCGGTTCCAGATGCGCACGCGCTCCAGACCTTTGAGGTCTAAGAACGAGCGGCAATCGGACAGCAGGCTCGCGCATTCAGGCGCAAGGCCGGGTTTTTTTTCAACACATACGCGATAAACCATTTACTCTCTCTCCTTTTGCGCAGCCAGAGCCTTGCGGCCAATGTCGCTGCGGCAGTATTTGTTGGCAAAGTCAACCTCGCCGGAGAGGCGGTACGCCTCCTTCACGGCTTCCTCCAACGTGGGGGCAACGGCGGTAACGCCGAGCACGCGCCCGCCGGCGGTGAGAAGCGCATTGCCATCTTTCTTTGCACCCGCGACATAAGTATGTGCGGCAGCCTCTTTGCTCATCGTAATGGGGAAGCCGCTTTCATACTTCTTGGGGTAGCCCTCGGAGGCGAGGACAACGCAGCAGGCGGAATCGCTCGAAAATGCAACGTTCACGTCCTTGAGCGTCCCGTTCGTCGTGGCCTGCATGACGCTCAGCAGGTCAGAGGAAAGCAGCGGCAGCACGACCTGCGTTTCAGGGTCGCCGAAGCGGCAGTTGTACTCCACGACCTTGGGGCCGTTCTTTGTGAGCATGAGGCCGAAATAGAGGCAGCCCTTAAAGGGGCGGCCCTCGGCCTTCATCGCGCGGATCGTGGGAAGGAAGATCGTTTCCATGCACTCCGCCGCGATCTCCTTGGTGTAGCAGGGATTCGGCGCGATCGTGCCCATGCCGCCGGTGTTGGGGCCCTTGTCGCCGTCGAGCGCGCACTTGTGATCCATGGAGGAAACCATGGGAACGACCGTTTCACCGTCGGTAAAGCTCAGAACGGAGACCTCGGGGCCTTCCATGAACTCTTCGATGACGACGCGCGCACCGCTCTGGCCGAAGGCCTTGTCCTCGATCATGGAGCGAACGGCAGCTTTCGCCTCCTCGACCGTCTGCGCGACGACGACGCCCTTGCCGAGCGCCAGGCCGTCCGCCTTGACGACGATGGGCGCGCCCTGCGCCTCAATATAGGCGCAGGCGGCCTCCGCCTCGGTGAAGAGCTCATACTTCGCCGTGGGGATGCCGTACTTTTTCATCAGATTCTTGGAAAAGGCCTTGCTCGCCTCGATGACGGCGGCCTTCTTGTCGGGGCCGAAGCAGGGAATACCCGCCGCGCTCAGCGCGTCCACCGCGCCGAGGGCGAGGGGATCGTCCGGCGCGACAACGGCGTAGTCGATCCCGTGCGCCCTGGCAAACTCGACCTGCGCGGAGATGTCCTTCGCGCCGATCTCGCTGACGCAGACCGCGTCGGCGGCGATGCCGCCATTGCCGGGCAAGCAGTAGATGACCTCGACCGCGGGATTCTCCTTTAACTTTTTGATGATGGCGTGTTCGCGGCCGCCTCCGCCGATGACCATGAGTTTCATTCGTTCGTTCCTCCTTGATCAATGATGGAACAGGCGCATACCGGTAAACGCCATGGTGATATTGTATTTGTTCGCCGTCTCGATGACGTTGTCGTCACGGATCGAGCCGCCGGGTTCAACAATGTAGGAAACGCCGCTCTTTCTCGCGCGCTCAACATTGTCGCCAAAGGGGAAGAAGGCGTCGGAGCCGACGGTCACGCCGCTCTGGCGCGCGATCCATTCCTTGCGCTCCTGTGCGCTCAGCGCCTCGGGGCGCTCCTTGAAAACGCGCTGCCACGCGCCGTCAGCAAGCACATCTTCGCACTCGTCGGAAATGTAGACGTCGATGGCGTTGTCGCGGTCGGGGCGGCGAATGCCTTCGACAAACGGCAGGGCGAGTACCTTCGGGTGGCGGCGGAGATACCAGTTGTCCGCCTTGCTGCCGGCGAGACGCGTGCAGTGGATGCGGCTCTGCTGGCCCGCGCCCACGCCGATGGTCTGGCCGTCCTTGGCATAGCAGACGGAGTTCGACTGGGTGTATTTGAGCGTGATGAGCGAAACGATCATGTCGCGCTTCGCATCATCAGGAAGGGTCTTATTTTCGGTGACGATGTTCTCCAAAAGGGACTCGTCGATCTTGAAGTTGTTGCGTCCCTGCTCGAAGGTAACGCCGAAGACGTCCTTCTGTTCCTGCGGGGCGGGAACGTAGGCGGGGTCGATCTGCACGATGTTGTACTTGCCGCCCTTTTTCGTCTTCAGGATAGCGAGCGCCTCCTCGCTGAACGAGGGGGCGATGATGCCGTCGGAGACTTCGCCCTTGAGATACTCGGCGGTGGCGGCATCGCACTCGTCGGAGAGCGCCGCCCAGTCGCCGTAGGAGCAGAGGCGATCCGCGCCGCGGGCGCGGATATAGGCGCAGGCAATGGAAGAAAGAGGCGCGTCAGGCTCGACAAAATAGATCTTCTTGTCCACCTCGCCGAGCGGCAGGCCGAGCGCCGCGCCCGCGGGAGAAACGTGCTTGAAACTCGCCGCAGCGGGAAGCCCCGTCGCCTCCTTCAGCTCGCGCACGAGCTGAAAGGAGTTGAAAGCGTCGAGCAGGTTGATGTAGCCGGGCTTACCGTTCAGAACGGTGAAGGGCAGGTCGCTGCCGTCTTTCATAAAGACGCGCGCGGGCTTCTGGTTGGGGTTGCAGCCGTATTTGAGTTCGAGCTCGTTCATATCGTTCTCCTCAATCGCCTAAATTCTT
>DPGF01000017.1:26534-32468 GCA_003522105.1 Oscillibacter sp. | reverse complement strand
GCGGGCTTCTGGTTGGGGTTGCAGCCGTATTTGAGTTCGAGCTCGTTCATATCGTTCTCCTCAATCGCCTAAATTCTTATTGAACAGCTTCACTTCGCCGTTCACGTTCGTGTAAAGAGACACCTTGTTGTCCGCATTGAGCGCCGCCCAGACCTCCTCGGGAGAGGGGACGCTCACCTCCATCGGCTCGCCGGCGAAGGTCGGCAGCGGGCTGCCGTCGCCCTGATAGGTGCTGATGAAGAAAGCCTGATTCTCGTCGCAGCCCTCGTAGCAGAAGAACTCGCGAAGACACCGGCCGTCCTTGTGCTTTAAGATGGACATCTCGAAAGAGCCGTCCTCATGCACGATGGCGGAGATGCGCGGTGTCCAGTTCGGGCCGTCGGGCTCATACTCGCGCGTCATCAGGCCGCGGCGGAAGTCGCCGTGCTCGCAGATGGTGTCGGTCTGGTCGCCGTTCGTCACGACAAGATCGCTGCCCATCGTGCGCACAGGGTGATAGATGATGAGGCTGGGATCGGCAAGCTTGGCAGGGTCATGCGCCTCGGTGCGGATGCCGTCCCCGGTCTTCACAAAGACGCGGTTGCGGCTATTTTCGCTGCGGCCCATGATAAAGTAGTAGACGCGATCCTTTCCGACCAGAATGCCGCGGCCGGGATAGGACGTATTACGTAAAAATTCCAGAAAATCAACCATGGTCACTGTTCCTCCTTCTCCGCAATCTCGCGGCAGACAAGCTCCGCGGCGCGCGGCAGGAGCTGCCATTCGGCCTGCTCCATCACGCGGCGCTGCAAAGTTTCAGCGGTGTCGCCCGGCTCGATCTCAACTGCCTTTTGCAGCACGATCTCGCCGCCGTCGGGGATCTCATTGACAAAGTGGACCGTTGCGCCCGTGACCTTCACGCCGCGTGCAAGCGCGGCCTCATGTACCTTGAGGCCGTACATTCCCTTGCCGCAGAACGACGGAATCAGCGAGGGGTGGATATTCAAAATGCGGCGCGGCCATTTTTTTGTAAAGCTCTCGCTCAGAATGCTCAAAAAGCCCGCAAGCAGAATAACGTCGATCTTATACGCGGCAAGAAGGCGCTCGATGGCACGCTCAAAATCCTGCTGCACAAGGCTCGACGGCACGGTCTGCGCCGGAACGCCGGCGTTTTTTGCACGCTCAAGCGCGTAAGCGCCCGCCTGCGACGAAACGACCAGTGCAATCTCGCCGTGCGGAATGGTGCCGTTTTTCTGCGCGTCGAGCAGCGCCTGTAAATTCGTGCCGCCGCCGGAGACAAAAACGGCGATCCGCGCGCGATTCAGCATAAGGTGACCTTCTCTTCCCCGCTCACCACTTCGCCGATCACATAGGCGTCCTGGCCGTTTTCCTTGAGGGCGGCGATCGCACGGTCGGCGTCCTCCTTCGCGGCGATGAGCGTCATGCCGGTACCCATATTATAGGTGTTGAACATGTCGTGCTCAGAGACATTGCCCATACGGCGGAGCATCGTGAAGATGGGCGGGATGCGCAGCGCGGACTTTTCGATCTTCGCGCACAGGCCGTCGGGAATGCAGCGGGGGATATTCTCATAGAAGCCGCCGCCGGTGATGTGGCTCACGCCGTTGATCTTCGCCTGTTCCATCGCGGCGAGGACGGGCTTTACATAGATCTTGGTCGGGCGCAGCAGCTCTTCGCCGAGCGTGCAGCCCAGCTCGTCGATGTGCGCGCCGAGATCGGCGTGCTCCACGTTGAACACCTTGCGCACAAGGGAGTAACCGTTGGAGTGGATACCGCTCGAGGGAAGCGCGATTACCACATCGCCCGCCTTCATGCGGTTATGGTCGATGATCTTCTCGCGGTCGACAATGCCGACGGCAAAGCCAGCAAGGTCGTAATCGTCGGCAGCCATGGTGCCGGGATGCTCGGCGGTCTCGCCGCCGATGAGCGCGCAGCCGGACTGCACGCAGCCCTCGGCCACGCCGGAGACAAGCGTTGCGACCTTCTCCGGCTCGTTCTTGCCGATGGCAATATAGTCAAGGAAGAAGATGGGCTTTGCGCCGCAGCAGATGATGTCGTTGACGCACATGGCAACGCAGTCGATGCCGACGGTGTCGTGCTTGTCCACAAGCTGCGCGATGCGCTGCTTGGTGCCAACACCGTCCGTACCGGAGACAAGCACCGGCTCCTTCATGCCGGCAAGGTCAGGTGCAAACAGGCCGCCGAAGCCGCCAAGATCGGACACCACGCCCGGGATCATCGTGCGCTGCACGTGCTTTTTCATCAGCTTGACGCCCTCATAGCCCGCCTCGATGTCAACGCCAGCGGCCGCGTATGCTTCCGAATGAGAAATGCCCATATTGTTATTCCTTTCCGGTCCAGCAATAGGTGCAGACCTGTTCCCTGTCAATACCGATCGCCTCCAGCATTCCCTCAAGGGACTGGTAGGACAGCGAGTCGAAGCCGAACTGCTCGCAGATGGCGTGCAGCAGGCATTTTCCGCGCTCGCAGCTGCTGTCGGCGTATTCTTCCAGATGCTTTTGCCCCTCGTTGCCCTCCAGCTCCTGCACCATGCGGCGCGCCAGCAGGTCCATGGGACTGTTGCCGCGCGAGAAGTTCAGGTAACGGCAGGGATACATGATGGGCGGGCAGGCCGAGCGCATGTGCACTTCCGACGCACCGGCGCTGTACAAAAACTCGACCGTTTCACGAAGCTGCGTGCCGCGCACGATAGAGTCGTCCACAAAGAGGAGCTTCTTGCCCTCGATCAGCTCCGGTACGGGGATCTGCTTCATGCGCGCCACTCTGCTGCGCACCTGCTGATCCTCGGGCATGAAAGAACGCGGCCACGTCGGGGTATACTTGACGAACGGGCGCGCAAGGGGCTTGCCGCTGTGGTTGGCATAGCCCATGGCGTGCGGCACACCGGAATCCGGCACACCGGCGACAAAGTCAACGTCGGGCACGCCGCCGCGTTCCGCCTCGTCGCGCGCCATGATCGCGCCGTTGCGATAGCGCATCAGCTCCACGTTCACGCCCTCGTAGTTGGAGTTCGGATAGCCGTAATACGTCCACAGGAAGGCGCAGATCTTCATCTGCTTGCCCGCAGGCGAGAGTGTTTCAAACCCTCTCGCGTTCAGGCGGACGATCTCTCTGGGGCCAAGCTCATAGGCATCCTGATAGTCGAGCTTGTGGTAGGCAAAGGACTCAAACGACACGCAGTAGCCGTCCTCGCGCTGACCGATGAGCACGGGAAGGCGGCCCATGCTGTCTCGCGCGGCGATGATCTCGCCCTCTTCCGTGAGGATCAGGATCGTCATGGAGCCGTCGATGACCTCCTGGGCATGGAGAATGCCGGAGGCGAGGTCGTCCTTCTGGTTGATGAGCGCGGCGGTCAGCTCGGTGACATTCACACGTCCGCTGCTCAGCGTGAGGAACTGCTGGCCCTTTTCGGAGAGATAGTCCTGCACCAGCTCGTCGGCATTGTTGATGATGCCGACCGTTACGATGGCGTAGAGGCCCAGATGCGAGCGCACGAGCAGCGGCTGGGGGTCGCTGTCGCTGATGCAGCCAAGGCCCGCGTGACCGCGGAAATCCGCAAGGTCGCGCTCGAACTTCGTCCGGAAGGGGGTGTTCTCAATATTATGGATCTGCCGCTGGAAGCCCTCTTCCCTGTCAAAGAGAACCATACCACCCCGGCGTGTGCCGAGGTGGGAATGATAGTCCGTGCCGAAAAAGACGTCCAGGGCGACATTGCGGTCAGATACCGCGCCAAAAAAGCCGCCCATTACGCAAAGAACAGCTCAGAGAGCGTCATGGGGTCGATGTACTTGCCGTCGCGGTAAACGCGCATATTGCCCGAGGAGATCTCATCGATGAGCATCACGCTGCCGTCGGGCGCATAGCCGTACTCAAACTTGATGTCATAAAGGACGAGGCCCTTTTCGCTCAGGTCGTCGGCAACGATCTTGGTGATCTTCTGCGTCATGGCCTTGATCTCATCGTACTGCTGCTCGGTCATGACGTTCAGCGCCGCAAGCGCGTCCTTCGTCACGAGGGGATCGCCCAGCGCGTCGTTTTTGAAGGTCATTTCAACATAGGAGGGAAGATCCGCGCCCTCTTCGATGTACTCGCCGTAGCGGCGGCGGAAGCTGCCCACCGCCTTGAGACGGCAGATGACCTCGAGGCCGTGGCCGAAGACCTTCGCGGGCAGCACCTCCATGGTGGTCTCCTTCAGATCCGCGGAAACAAAGTGCGTGCGGATACCGGCGGCGTTGATCTTTTCAAAGAAGTGCTTGGTCATGCGCAGATTGACGTTGCCCACGCCCTCGATGGTCAGGCCCACGCTGTTCTCGCCCGGATCAAACACGCCGTCCTTGCCGGTGCAGTCGTCCTTGAACTTGAGCAGGTAGTTGCCGTTGTCCAGTGCGTAAACGTTCTTGGTCTTTCCGGTATAAACGAGTTTCATAGTTTTTCGCTCTCCTTATAATAATAATGTATTGTTGGTTTATGGTTAATTTGGGATCTTCCGGTCAATTCTTGTAGCGCTCGCGCACTTCTTTGTCCGCCTTCAAAACGGCGGCGGTGCCTTCGTCGCGGGCAGCCCGGAGCTTTTCGGCAAGCCCGGCATCCGCCACAGCCATGATCTGAATGGCAAGAATGGCAGCGTTCTTCGCCCCGTCGATGGCGACGGTGGCAACGGGAATGCCGCTGGGCATCTGGACGGTCGAAAGCAGCGCGTCCATACCATCGAGCTTTGCGCCGCTGCACGGCACGCCGATAACAGGAAGCGTTGTGTTCGCGGCCATGGCGCCGGCTAAGTGCGCGGCCATGCCCGCCAGCGCGATGATACAAGAAAATCCGCTCTCCCGTGCCGACGACGCAAATTCCCTTGCCTCGTTCGGGCACCGGTGGGCGGATAGTACACGCACTTCGGTCTCAATTTCGTATTCCTTCAGAACCTGGATTGCCTTCTCGGCAACGGGCAGGTCGCTGATGCTGCCCATGATGACGGCTACCTTTCGCATGGCTCTTGCCTCCTTAAAACAACAAAAATGGGCGCTCCACTGCCCCAATGTGCAGTTGAAGTGCCCAGACGGTCGGCCTCTGAACACTTGCGCGCTCCAGAGTAATGCTCTCTGCTCCCCTGTGGTGACCCACGTTTCCGTCAGTTACAAAGAGCTCAACTTGACAAACCTATGGTATCACAGAGGCCCGCTTTCGTCCATGCGGCAAAAGAGAGAATCGCTTCGTCCGATTTCCCGTTTTTTTGATGACAATAGACATATTCATAAGCTGCGCTTATACCTACTCTTTGAAAATGTGCAAACGCAGCAAAAAAGCGGAACGGCCGCGCACGCATCATGCGCGGCCGTTCCTGCTCAGAAGTCCTCTTTTCCCCAGTCGAGCGACACGTCGACGACACGCAGAAGGCCGGAAAGCATCGAGGGAACATAGGCTCTGGCGAACAGATCGTCCTGTATGCAGAGTGAGCGGGCGCTTGTGCCGTCCGCACTCGTCTGCGTCACGACAAGCATCGACGCGCCGTCCGGCGCGGTCAGCGTCTCGGGAAGCGCGTCCGCGCCGTATGCCTCGCGCGAAAGAATGCTCTTGTCCCCCCTCAGCCAGGCAAACACGAGTCTCTCCGCCGCCGCGTGCTCCGCAAATGAAACGCTCACCTTGATCGAGTGGCTCTGCGTTTTGCCGCTCACACTCCAATCGCCCGACCGCTCGGCCGAGATCGTCCGCGTCTGCTTCAGGCCAAAGCCCGGCCCGCAGTAGGCCGACTTCATCCCGTTGTACAGCACACACTCGGCGTAGTAGTCGCCCGCAGGCGTGCGGTAGACATAACATTCGTACAGCTCCACCCTCTTCTGCGCGTCGAGCACGATCTCGCCGCCCGTCTCGTAGCTGCTGCCGTTGTCGTCGACCTTGATGTGCATTCCGCTGCCAACG
>DPGF01000017.1:25311-26232 GCA_003522105.1 Oscillibacter sp. | reverse complement strand
GTAATCATCGCCGGTCTCTGTCGCATAGCGCCTGCCGTCGAAGGGCTCGAGGGCAAAGAAATACCCGACCCATTCGTCCTCCATGGTCTCCCGCGCCGCGGCTTCGATCCGCTCGGGCTTGTAGAGCGCAAAGCTCACGCCGAACACCACCGCAAGCGCCAGCGCAAAAGCAATGATGCGTTTCATGCCGCCCCCTCCTTCCAGTTGACCCGAATGCAGACCGCCTTGAGCTTGCCGTCCTGATACGCAAACGTGTCCAGAGGCGGTTGAATCCTTCCGTCACGGTTGCAAATGCCATATTCCGCCGTCTCTCCGTCCCAGTCTTGTCCGTAGCTCGTGCCGATGAGATACGCCGCGCCGGGCGCGGGCGTGATGGACTCGGGCAGTGCGTCTGGCGCGAATTCTTCGAGCTTCAAAAGGTTGTCGTTTTCGTCCATGTGCGCGACGGTGAACTTCGTCGGCGTCGCGCGGGCAACAACAGTGATGGCAACTTTGACCTTCGTACGCTCGGACTTGCCGCCGATCGTTTCGGTCTTGTCGCTCGTGAGCGTGTGGGTCATGCTGCCGCCGTCCGCGCCGGACATGCCCGTGCTGTTGCCGCGCGTCAGGTAAATGCGGCCGTCGTCGGTCTGATAGATGGGATAGAAGTTGAAGATCACATGTCTGCTGCCGCAGGCGTAGACCTCGCCCGAGAGGTCGATATCCGTCGTGCGGATGCCGTTATCGTCGTAGACGTGGTACGCCATATTTGTTGTTTTGATCTCACCGAAGCTCACGTGCTGCGGCGTTGTGCTGCCCGCAAGTTCTCCCTCGGTCTCGGTCCGCAGCGCGCTGTAAAAGCCGCCGCCATCGGGAAGATTCGGAAAGCGCCAGCTTTTCTCCCATTTTTCGGCGTAGAGCCGCCCCCGCTTCCACTGAATC
>DPGF01000017.1:22326-24996 GCA_003522105.1 Oscillibacter sp. | reverse complement strand
GCCTCCAATTCTCCGTCGCATTGCAGAATGTCGCCCACATTGCACTCGAGCGCGCAGCAGATGCGGTTGAGCGTCGCAAAGCGCACGCCCTTGGCCTTGCCGCTGCGCAGAATGGAAAGATTCGCCTCTGTGATGCCGACAATGGCGCAAAGCTCCTTGCTTGTCATGCCGCGCGCTTTCAGCACCTCGTCGAGATGTATCGTGATCGCCATGGCAGCACCCTCAGATAAAGAGGTCGTTGTCCGCCGCAAGGGCGACGTTCGAGGCGATGAGCCGCGCACCGAGAAGCGCGGCGAGCACGAAGCACAGCTCCAGAACAGGAAGAGGAATCGAAATGCTCGTGCTGAGGATCAGCGGCGCGCAGACCGCCTGCAAAAGGTTGACCGCAAGCGCAAGCAGCACACTGAGCTTGAGCACCTTCACGCACCATGCGGCGAGCTTCGGCGCATAGGCCGCGCTCTCCTGCGTGAACGCGCCGTCCTCCATCGTATCGAGCAATCCGATGGCAAAGTACGCCGTCGCCGCGGCGAAAAGCGTCGGCAGACTTTTCGCGCCAAAGCGCAGCGCAAGGACAATATAGCTGAACGCAAGGCTCTTCGATCCCGTTATGTTACCCGCCGCAGGCAGGAGCGTATCCGCAGTAAAGGCCGTATTGCCCGCCTTGAGCGTGTCGATGGCGGTAAGCAGCCCCGCAAATTCCGCAAAGAATACCGCAAAGACGAAGTACGCCGCCGCAAGACCGAGCAGCACGCGGAAGAGCTTCAAAAGCTCCTGCGTACCGCCATCGGAAAACCTCCGCAGCAGCCGCAGCACGACCCAGCCCGCAAGCAGCGCAAACAGGAGCCACTGCCAGGCAAGGCGCGGAAAAAGCGTCTCCGCCGACGTGCTCCAATAAGTGACCCAACCGCGCGGGAAAAGTGCGCCGGCGACGGCAAGCGAGCAAAGCCCGAGCAGCGTATCCTCAGCCTTCCAATCCCGCCGCGCCCGGATACGCGCGAGCGCATAGAGCGGCAGAAGCACCAAAAATGCATACAGCGTGAGCGCAAGGGCAAAGCCAAATCGCCCCGTGCCGGCAAGCATGCTGAGCCCCTGTCCTGCCGCGCTGCCGGGAAAAGCCGCGAAAGAAAAGGCTGCGCCCTTGATGAGCCGCAGGGCGAGCGTCAGCGTCAGGCAGACGGTGCCCTCGATCAGCAAAAGCGTTTTCATTTGACTGCGTTTCATACCGCACACCTCCAAAATTATTGTTTTTCGATAATTACATCATGAGAGTACCATGTAAATTATCGTTTGTCAATAATTTCTATTCGGTTTCGGCAAAAAATCCGCAGCTGTTTCAATTGCTTTAAAGTAAACGACAGGTTTCCTTTTTTCTATTGATTATCCCCACGTGATAGACTATACTGTACGTGTCATATCATGCAATTTCTGTTGCTATTGCTCAAAAAAGACAATCAGGAGGACACCAACAATGAAGTACAATCGCACCTATAACTTCTCCGCAGGCCCCGCTATGATGCCGGAGCCCGTCCTGGAGGAAATCCGTGACGAGATGATGAACTACCGCGGCAGCGGCATGTGCGTCATGGAGATGAGCCACCGCTCCAAGGTTTTCCAGCAGATCGCCGCCGAGGCTGAGGCCGACCTGCGCGACCTGATGGGCATTCCCGACAACTACAAGGTCCTGTTCATTCAGGGCGGCGCTACGCTGCAGTTCGCGGCTGTGCCCTGGAACCTGATGAAGAACGGCAAGGCCGTCTACATCGAGACCGGCGCCTGGTCCAAGAAGGCCATCGCTGAGGCAAAGAAGTACGGTGAAGTCATCGTCGCCGCTTCCTCCAAGGACAAGAACTACAGCTACATCCCCGATTGCTCCGACCTCGACATCCCCGAGGATACCGACTATGTCTACATCTGCGAGAACGAGACCATCCACGGTGTGACCTGGCAGAAGCTGCCCAACACCAAGGGCCACGTCCTCGTTTCCGACCAGAGCTCCATGTTCCTCTCCCAGCCCTGCAACGTCAGCGACTACGGCATGATCTACGCGGGCGTCCAGAAGAACGTCGGCCCTGCCGGTATGGTCATCGCCATCATCCGCGAGGATCTCATCCGCGAGGATCTCGATCCCAAGATGCCCATCTACATGCGCTACGACACCCACGCCAAGAACGACTCCATGTACAACACCCCCAACTGCTGGGCGATCTACTGCTGCGGCAAGGTGTTCAAGTACCTCAAGAGCATCGGCGGTCTCGAGGAGATGCACAAGCGCAACATCGAGAAGGCCAAGGTCATCTACGACTTCCTTGATTCCTCCAAGATGTTCAACGGCACCGTCGAGCCCGAGTTCCGTTCTCTCATGAACATCCCCTTCGTCACCGAGTCTGCTGAGCTCGATGCCGAGGTCATCGCCGCCACCAAGGCTGCCGGTTACGACAACCTCAAGGGCCACAAGAGCGTCGGCGGTCTGCGCGCCAGCGTTTACAACGCCATGCCCATCGAGGGCGCGAAGGCTCTCGTCGAGTTCCTGACCAAGTTCGAGGCCGAGCACACCAAGTAATTAAAAAACTGAAAAGGGGGACTTTGTCCCCCCTTTCCTTATCATCAACATTATCATTTTACAAGGAGAAAGTTACTATGCGTATTCTTGTTACCGACGGTATGGATAAG
>DPGF01000017.1:0-22131 GCA_003522105.1 Oscillibacter sp. | reverse complement strand
GTTACCGACGGTATGGATAAGACCGCGATGGCCGAGCTGAAGGCTCAGGGCCACGAGGTCGTTGAGCAGTTCTACGAGAGCGAAGAGCTCGGCAAGGCACTGCGCGGCTTCGACGTGGTTGTCGTTCGCTCTAAGACCAAGGTTCGCGCTCCCCACATCGACGAGGCCAAGGGCAGCAACCTCAAGCTCATCATCCGCGGCGGCGTCGGCGTTGACAACATCGACGTCAAGTATGCCGAGGAGAACGGCATCATGGTGCGCAACACCCCCAACGCTTCCAGCCAGTCCGTTGCTGAGTGCGCGCTCGCTCACATGTTCGCCTGCGCCCGCTTCATCTCCATCGCCGGCGCTGCCATGCGCAACGACATCTGGGACAAGAAGGCCTACTCCAAGGGCATCGAGCTTCAGGGCAAGACCCTCGGTATCATCGGCTTCGGCCGCATCGGCGCTCACCTCGGCGTGATGGCCAAGGCCATCGGCATGAACGTCGTCGCCACCCGTTCCTCCCGCACCTCCGGTACGGACGAGGCCACCGGTATCCCCTACGTGACGCTCGACGAGCTGCTCGAGAAGTCTGACTTCATCTCCCTGCACGCTCCCGCCCTCCCCGGCGGCCCGCTAGTCAATGCCGACACCATCGCCAAGATGAAGGACGGCGTTTGCATCATCAACACCTCCCGCGGCGGCAACGTCGACGAGAAGGCGCTGCTTGAGGCGCTCAACTCCGGCAAGGTTCGCGCTGCTGGTCTCGACGTCTGGGCCGAGGAGCCGTCCAAGAATCACGACCTCTATTCTCACCCGATGGTTTCCTGCACGCCGCACATCGGTGCGCAGACTGTCGAGGCGCAGAAGCGCATCGGCGCGGAGATCGTGGAGATCATCTCCAAGATGTAATTCTTTCGCAGTCCACTGCGCAAAAAGGAAGAGCCGCTAAAAAGCGGCTCTTCCTTTTTTGTTCGCATGCCCGCAGCGGCATATCTCCCTCTCCCGCTTCATAGGATACACCAACAAAACTGTGCTGAGGTGTACGATATGGAGCGCAACCAAAACTATGTGGAGCTGTGGGGCGTCGCCGAGAGCGACCCTGTTTTTTCGCACGAGAATCATACCCGCCGGTTCGACAAATTCCCGCTGCGGGTGGAGCGGCTGTCGGGGCAGAGCGATGTGCCCGTCATCGTGGCAAGCGAAGCGCTGCTGCGCGTCTGCCCGGTGAAAGCGGGGCAGAGCCTCCGCATCACAGGACAGCTCCGCTCGTTCAACAACAGGAGCGGACAGGGCAGCAAGCTGGTCATCACAGTGTTCGCCCAGAGCATCGAACCGGGCGACGGTTCTTATTTCAACCGCATTCTTCTCTCGGGCGCGCTGTGCAAAAAGCCCGCACTGCGCCGCACGCCGCTCGGACGCAGCATCTGTGATGTGATCCTTGCCGTAAACCGCCACTACGGGCGCGCGGATTATCTGCCATGCATTGCCTGGGGGCAGACCGCCGTGCAGATCGCAGGCATGGACGTCGGCGAGCATCTTGCCGCCGAAGGCCGCGTGCAGAGCCGGACTTACACCAAGCTATTAGAGACCGGAAGCGAAGAGCGCACCGCGTTTGAAGTGTCCATCATGCAGCTTTTGGACGAAGAAGAAACGGAGGGGACTGCCTTGCCATAGGCAGCCCCCTCCGTTTCTTCGCTTATAGCCTGTGCTCCTATTCAAATAATTTATCAGTACAGCCCTTTACAATTTTAAGCCGCAGTGTTAGAGTTTTTGTTGTTATATATCTTATTAAAAATATTAAAGCAAAAAACAACACGGAGAGAAAAATGGCAAGAATTTTTTTACTAAAGGGTGATATCGCCAATCCCGGCTATGTAGACATTCCCGACGAAGCGACCACCATCCGCGATGTGATCTACCGCATCGGCGGCGGGATCCCGAACGGGAAGAAGTTTAAGGCCGTGCAGATCGGCGGGCCGAGCGGCGGACTTCTCGTTGAGGAGCACCTCGATCTGCCCCTGCATTTTCAAAAGCTCAAGCCCTACGGTGTGCGCCGCGGCGACAGCGTCATTACCGTGCTCGACGAGGAGCGCTGCATGGTGGACGTTGCCTGCCGCTTTATGCAGTATACACAGACGGAGTTCTGCGGCAAATGCGTTCCCTGCCGCGAAGGCACCAAGCGCATGAACGAGCTTTTATGGGCGCTGAAGGATTATCACCTTGACCGCAGCGGCTTCCACCGGCTCACCGATCTCGGCGAAATGATCGCCGTTACGGCGTTCTGCAACCTCGGTAAAAACTCCTATCACACACTGGAAACCGCCATCAAATACTTCCCCGCTGAGTTTGAAGACCACCTTAAAGGTGAGTGCAGTCTTTGTGCGCTCGACCGCGAACCCATTGTGCCCGGCGGCCTGCCCTACAACCGCATTCGTCTTGTGATCGACCCGGACATCTGCCGCGGGTGCAGCAAGTGTTCGCGCTCCTGCCACGCTGAGGCCATCACGGGCGTCATCAAGTCGCCGTTCCATATTGACGCAGAAAAATGCGTCAAATGCTATACCTGCATCGAGGCCTGTCCTTTCGATGCGATCCGGGAGGTGGAGATCGATGGCTAAGGGGATCATGTATGTCGACAACATCCGCGTGGAATTCGACGACGAAGCCACCATCATGGACGTGTGCCGCAAGGCAGGCGTGGAAATGCCGAACTTCTGCTTCCACTCCGATCTTTCAGTTTACGGCGCGTGCCGCATGTGCATGGTCGAGGATCTGGACACCGGCAAGATCGACGCCGCCTGCACCACCAAGCCCAAAAATGGCATGCGCATCCGCACGAACACGTCGCGCCTTCTCAAATACCGCCGCATGATCCTGGAGTTGATGCTTGCCTCGCACTGCCGCGACTGCACCGCCTGCGAAAAAAACCGCTCCTGCCGTCTGCAGGAGATGGCCGTGCGCTTCGGCATCCATCACGTTCACTTCAAGGATACGCGCGAGCATGTACCGATGGACTTTTCAAGCCCTGCGGTCACATTCGACCTCAACAAATGCATCCTCTGCGGCGACTGCGTGCGCGTGTGCAAGGAGGTGCAGGGCATGAGCATCCTGCACTTTGCTGGCCGCGGCCCCGGGCTGCACATTGAGGCGGGCGACGACCAGCCCATCTCGACCACGCACTGCGTCAGCTGCGGCCAGTGCGCCGCCGTATGCACCACCGGCGCCATCACCGTAAAAAATGACATCGGCGATGCGTGGAGAGCACTGCACGATCCCAGCAAACGCGTGGTCATTCAGATTGCGCCCGCCGTGCGCGTGGCGCTCGGCGAGGCCTACGGCCTGCCTGCCGGTGAAAACGTGCTTGACAAGCTCGTCACCGCGCTCAAGATCATGGGCGCCGACGAAGTCTATGATACGATCTTCGGCGCGGATCTCACCGTGCGCGAAGAGTCGGCAGAATTTCTGCGCCGCCTGGAAACGGGTGAGAATCTGCCGCTGATGACCTCGTGCTGCCCGTCCTGGGTGCGTTATGTGGAGCAGGAGCGCCCGCAATTTCTCAAGAATCTCTCCTCTGCCCTCTCCCCCATGCAGATGTTCGCCACGGTGCTGAAGGACCGCTACCGTGCAAAGGACGCCGCCGACGGGCGCACGACCTTCCACATCGCGATCATGCCCTGCACGGCCAAGAAAATGGAGGCCGGACGCAAGGAGTTCCGCCGCGACGGCGTTCCCAATGTCGATCTGGTGCTGACCACGCAGGAAGTCATCAAGATGATTAAGGAATCCGGCATTCGCTTCCAGATGCTTGAAAAAGAGTCGCCTGACCTGCCGTACGGCATGGGCAGCGGTGCGGCTGAGATCTTCGGCACGAGCGGCGGCGTGGCGGAAGCCGTGGTTCGCTGCTGCCTGCCCGACAAGAGCAAGAATGCACTGCGCATGCTCGAGCACAGCGGTCTGCGCGGCACGGAGCCGATCCGCTTTGTCACCATTCCCATCGGCGAGCGCGACGTGCGCATCGCACTTGTCCACGGCCTTGCCAACGCAGCGAAGCTGCTCGACCAGATCGAGCGCGGCGAGGTCGAGCTGGATCTGGTCGAGGTGATGTCCTGCCGCACCGGCTGCGTCGGCGGCGCGGGTCAGCCTTATGCACTGATGAGCAACAAGCTCCAGCGCGCGCACGGCCTCTATGAGATCGACCGCAGTTCGATGTTCAAGCGCAGTGAGCGCAACCCTGTTCTCGACGCGATGTACGCCTCCGGGCTTCAGGAGCGCGCACATGAGCTGCTGCATCACGAATATACCGAGTAACCGCCTCATCAGAAAAAGCTGACCGTGGCAAACACGGTCAGCTTTTTCTCTCACCTTATTATTATTTATAATACTTCTATTGACAAATTGAGATATTTCCACTAATATATTTTTGAAAAAGCATTACAAAATTTGAATCGGAGGGCCTTATGGAAGTCCGCAATCTGGTCACGTTTTTAAAAGTCACCGAGCTCAAGAGCTTTTCCCGCGCAGCGGAAGCGCTGGATTACTCGCAGTCCGCCGTCACGGTGCAGATTCAGCAGCTTGAGCGCGAGCTTGGCGTGCAGCTCTTTGACCGCATCGGCAAAACCGTTTCCATCACACAGTACGGCAAGGACTTTGTCTCCTACGCGCGCGACGTGGTGAGTGCCATCGCGCGGGCGAGCGCGTTCGCCTCGGCGGACTCCGAGCTCAGCGGCACGGTGCGCGTCGGCACACTCAATTCTCTGCTCACCGCCTCGTTTTCCGATATTGTGCCGCTCTATCACGAGCGTTTCCCGCACGTGCAGATCGAACTGCACGCAGGCAACATTGCCACAATCACGGAAATGCTGATCAAAAACGAGCTTGACATGATCTACACGCTTGACGAGCAGATCTTCGACACGCAGTTCGTCAAGGTCTTCGAAGCGCAGGAGGACGTGGTCATCGTAACGAATACGAGAAACCCCCTCTCCACCCGCGCGGACGTACGCCTTGCCGACCTTGTGAACCACCCGTTCATTCTGATGAACCACGGCAACCCCTACCGCGACCAGTTCGACCGCGAACTTGCGCGCCAGGACCTGAGCGTGGAGCCGTTCCTGGCGCTTGAAAGCGATACGCTCGCGCTCAAGCTCATTCGCGAGAATCCGGAGTTTCTCTCTGTGCTGCCGCGCTACACGGCAAAAATGAGCATTCATAAGGGCAACCTTGCCATCATTCCCGTGGCAGACTGCCAGATGAGCCAGTGGCGGCAGGTGCTCTACCACAGAAACAAGGTCATCACGCCGCAGATCCAGGGCATGCTTGACACGATCCTCGAGGTCGCCAGAAAGCCGTTTTGACCGGAAATCCGTCATATTGCGAAGGTGCGCCGCCGGTGCGCCTTCTTTTTTTATGCAGATACGCTTATTTACTGTAAAATTGTAAAAAATTAGTGCAAAAGCGTGATGCGCGCGGTATAATCATAGGCAAATTCCAGACGCGCGCCGTATGCGCGCCCGTCTTTCGATCGGAGGGATCATGATATGAGGATCGTCGTTAAGGTTGGCACCTCCACACTGGCGCACCCCACGGGGCGACTCAACATTCAGCGCATGGAAAGGCTGTGCAAGGTTTTAAGCGACCTGAAAAACATGGGACACGAGATCATTCTCGTTTCTTCCGGCGCCATTGCGATGGGCTTTGGCAAGCTGAATCTGCGCGAGCGACCGAAGGACGTGCCGACCAAGCAGGCTTCCGCCGCAGTCGGCCAGTGCGAGCTGATGTACACCTATGATAAGCTCTTTACGGAGTATAACCACACCGTTGCACAGCTCTTGATCACCGCGCCCGATATTGAAGAGGGCGGCAGCCGCCGCGAGAACTTCCACAATACGCTCGCGCGGCTCTTAGAGCTTGGCGCACTGCCGATCATCAATGAAAATGACACCATCTCCACCGCAGAGTTCGGCATCGGCGATAACGATACGCTCTCTGCTATCGTGGCTGTAACCGTCAAGGCGGATCTTTTGATCCTGCTCTCAGACATCGACGGACTCTTTGACGGTGACCCGCGCAAGACCCCCGATGCAAAACTCATCGACACGGTAGACATCATCGACGAGCATATCATCTCGCTCGGCGGCGGCAGCGGCTCAAATCTCGGTACAGGCGGCATGGCGACCAAGCTCCGCGCCGCGCAGATGGCGACGGCAGCAGGCTGTGAAATGGTCATTGCCAACGGACAGACGCCCGATATTCTCTATGATGTTGCCGCCGGCAAGCGCGTAGGCACAAGATTTACGGTAAAGAAGGATTGAACATGACGACCATTGATCTACTGAAAAAGACGAAGGCTGCCTGGGGCAGCATCCGCAGCGCAAATGCAGAGGAAAAAAATCGTCTGCTGCTCGCCATGGCAGAAAGTCTTGAAGCAAATCAGGCTGACATTCTGCGCGAAAACCAAAAGGATATGGACGCTGCAAGGGGAAGCATCTCCGATGTCATGCTCGACCGGCTCGCACTGACACAAGCGCGTATTCACGCGATGGCAGATGGGATCCGCGAGGCGGCGGCACTGCCTGACCATGTGGGGCGCGCGCTGGCGCAGTTCACCCGCCCCAACGGCATGACCATCACCAAGCGGCAGGTGCCGCTCGGTCTGGTCGCCATCATCTATGAAAGCCGCCCGAATGTCACCTCAGACGCAGCAGCGCTGTGCATCAAGAGCGGCAATGTGTGCATGCTGCGCAGCGGCAAGGAGGCGTACCGTTCTTCCCACGCCATCGTCACAGCGCTCAAGGCGGGCATCGAATCCGTCGGCGGTGACCCCGATATCGTCAACATCGTCGAGGACACGACGCACGCGAGCGCACAGGCGCTGATGACGGCAGACGGCCTTGTCGATCTTCTGATCCCGCGCGGCGGCGCGGGGCTGATCCGCGCCTGCGTCGAAAATGCAACCGTTCCCTGCATCGAGACCGGCACGGGCATCTGCCATGTGTATGTTGATAAGGACGCCGACCTTGACATGGCGGTAAAGATCATTGTGAACGCCAAAACAAGCCGTCCGTCCGTCTGCAATGCAGAGGAGGTCTGTCTCGTTCACCGGGCAGTGGCGAAGGAATTTCTGCCCAAGCTCCGCACCGCGCTCGTCGACGAGCGCAAGGCAGCGGGTCTCGCCCCTGTGGAGCTACGCCTTGATGAGGCCGCAGCGGAGATCATTCCCGGCACAAGTGCAACAGAACGCGACTTTGACACGGAATTTCTCGACTACATTCTCGCCGTAGCGGTCGTGGACGATCTCGATGCCGCCATCGCGCATGTCCAGCAGCACTCCACGCACCACAGCGACTGCATCGTGACGGAAAACAAGGACGCTGCGGCGCGCTTTGTCGACGAGGTCGACAGCGCGGCGGTGTATGTCAACGTCTCCACGCGCTTTACCGACGGCGGCGAGTTCGGCCTTGGCTGCGAGATGGGCATTTCGACGCAGAAGCTCCACGCGCGCGGGCCGATGGGTCTTGATGAGCTGAGCACCTACAAATATGTCATCACCGGCAGCGGTCAGGTCCGATAAGTCCAGAAAGGCAGACTCACCGATGTACCACAACAACAAACGATACGCGCTGACGAATTGCGTCATCTTAGACGGCTCTGAGCACATGGAGCCGCAGACGGGCAAGGCCGTCTGCATCGACGGCGAGAAGATCGCCGAAATTACCGACGCGCAGCATATCCCCGCAGGCTATGAAACCGTCAACCTTGGCGGCAGGTATGTGCTGCCGGGTCTCATCAATATGCACGTGCACCTCCCTGCTTCGGGCAAGCCGAAGAAAAAGGCAAGCGACCCGAAAAAACTCGTGAAACTCATCACCTCCTGCGGCTTGATGAACAAGATCGGCGTCAACATGTGTGAAGGTTATGCCAAAACCGAGCTGCTCTCCGGCGTGACGACGATCCGCACAGTCGGCGGCGTGGCGGATTACGACACGCGCATCCGCGATCTCGCGGCGGCGGGTAAAATTCTCGCCCCGCGCGTGCTAGCCTCGAATATGGCAGTCTCCGTCCCCGGCGGACACATGGCAGGCTCGCTCGCCTATGAGGCGCATACGGCGGCGGAAGCCGCGGCCTTCGTCGAGAAGATCGCTGGGGACAAGCCCGACCTCATCAAGCTGATGATCACCGGCGGCGTGCTGGACGCCGAGGTCGTGGGCGAGCTGGGCGTGCTGCGCATGCCCCCCGCGCTCGTTAAGGCCGCGTGCGACAAGGCGCACTCTCTCGGCATGCTCGTTGCGGCGCACGTTGAAAGCCCCGAGGGTGTGATCGTCGCGCTGCAAAACGGCGTGGATTCCATCGAGCACGGCGCGCAGCCGACGCAGGAGATGCTCGACCTCTTCAAAGAGCGCGGCGCCTTCCAGATCTCGACCATCTCCCCCGCCCTTCCCTATGCGCTCTTCAACCGCAGCATCTCGCACGCGACCTACGAGCAGCAGGAAAACGGCAAGATCGTCTTCGACGGCATCATCGCGCTGGCAAAAGCAAACCTTGCCTCGGGCGTGCCCGTCGGCCTCGGCACGGACGTGGGCTGCCCCTACATCACGCATTACGACATGTGGCGCGAGCTGAACCACTTTGTCAAATACTGCGGCGTGACGCCTGCCTTCGCGCTCTACAGCGCAACAAAGCTGAACGCGCGCCTCGCGGGCATCGGCGATGTGACCGGCGGCGTCGAAATCGGCAAGCAGGCCGACCTCATCGTCTGCACGGACGACCCGCTCAAAAGTCCGAGCGCGCTGCGCACGCTCGATATGGTCGTGAAGGGCGGCTATCGCATCAATAAGCCGCAGGTCAAGAAAATGCCCGAGGTCGAGCGTGAACTCGACAACTTCCTGTGAGCGCGATGAAGTACCTTGTATTATCCGATTCCCACGGCAATGTGGACAATATGGTGCGCGCCGTGGAGCGTGAGAAGCCGGACGGCATCATTCACCTTGGCGACTGCTGGCGCGACGCGGAGGAGCTGCACGAGCTTTTCCCCCGCCTGCCGCTCGAGCAGGTGCCGGGCAACTGCGACTTTGGTCGCTTTGAGGCGCTCGAGCGCGTGCTCATCTTAGACGATCACCGCGTGCTCATTGCGCACGGACACACGATGGGCGTGAAGACGGGGCTGCTGCGCGCGCAGTACCGTGCGCTGGAGCAGAACGCCGATCTTCTGCTCTTCGGTCACACGCATGTGCCGCTCGTGGACGCGTCGGCACGGCCGATGCTGCTCAACCCCGGCTCGATCGGCGACGTGCGCAGGCCGACCTACGGCGTGCTGGAATGTAAGGATGGGAAGATCATTCCTTCGGTTTTCAAGCTGGAACAAGTGTAAAAAGAGAAGAGAGGTGCAGGCAGCACCTCTCTTTCCTTGCGCATATCGGGGGGGCTCGACAGGCAAGGAACGCATCACCCCTTACGCGCCCTTCTTGATAACAAATATGAATCACCATCTTCTGATTTATGGTTTTATCATTTCGTCAGACGGTGCTATAATACAACGGCAACAAGCTTTGGAGGAGAAAAATACACCATGAAATTCATCGAAACCGTAAAAAAAATGCTGCCCGGCTGCGCCATCGCGCTTGTCATCGCCGTGGCGGCAAAGCTTTTGGAGCAGCTGGAGGAATCCGCGGGGCTGCACCTCATCGGCGCGTCGGTCATCGCCATGTTCATCGGCATGATCGTCAACCGCTTCTACGCACCGAACGAAAAGACCAGGCCCGGTATCAAGTTCACCTCGAAGAAGATCCTCAAGTTCGCCATCATTCTGCTCGGCGCGAGTCTCAACATCACGACCGTCCTCACGGTCGGCAAATTCTCGCTCACCGTCATGCTCTTCACGCTGGCGACGTGCTTCGGCCTCGGCTATGTGATCGGCAAGGCGCTGGGGCTTGACTGGAAGACGAGCAGCCTCATCAACGCGGGCACGGGCATCTGCGGCGGCAGCGCCATCGCCGCCATCGCGCCGGTCATCGAGGCGACGGACATGGACATCGCCTACGGCATGTCGGCAACGTTCCTCTTTGATACGATCATGGTCGTCGTGTTCCCGCTGCTCGGCCGCGCGATGGGCCTTTCCGACGCAGCCTTCGGCCTGTGGGCCGGCACGGCGGTCAACGACACCTCGAGCGTCGTGGCGACGGGCTACGCCTTCAGCGAGGCCGCAGGCGACTTTGCCACGATGGTCAAGCTGACGCGCACACTCGCCATCATCCCGACGGTGCTGGTCTTTGCCGCCATCAGCATTCGTCTAAAGCAAAAGGCCGCCGCGCAGAGCGGCGACCATGGTGTCAAGGTCAATATGAAGTCCGTGTTCCCCTGGTTCATCCTTGGCTTTCTTGCAATGTCCATTCTGTGCAGCGTCGGCGTCATCCCCGCGGGTCTCGCCGCTACGCTCAAGAGCATCAGCAAGTTCCTGATGGTTGCAGCGCTTGCCGCCATCGGTCTCAACACGAGCTTTGCCGACCTGTGCAAGTCCGGCGCAAAGCCGATGCTGCACGGCTTCATCATCTCGCTGCTCGTGGTGCTCGTGGCCATTGGAGTCGAGTACATGCTCGGCATCGCGCCTTACGGCACACTCGTCTGATCGTCGAGAAAAATCGTGAGATCGCAGCGCTCGGGCACATTGAGCGCCGCAAAATAGCGCTGCTCGAAGGGGATCCAGCGATCGAAAAACAACTCTGCCTGCGCGGGCGCATTCCGTTTGAGGATGCGCTCGCGCTGTTTTTCTGCCGAAACGGCAAGAAACACTGTAAGGTCATAGTACGGCGCAAGGTCGGGGTGCATGGCATAGGCGCCCTCGATGATGTTGAGCCTTCCCGGCTCGATCCTGCGCGGTGAGGCGATGGTAAAGGTCTTGCAGTCGAAGCGGCGGTAGTCGACCGTCTTCCCCTCGCGCAGCGGCAGCAGGACTTCCGACAAAAAGCGCTCGCGGTCGACATTGCCGCCCGGCTCTGAAAACCGCTCCGGCGTGCGCTGCTCGGGGCGGAGGAAAAAATCGTCCATGTGGAAAACGGGGCAGCCGTAAATGCTTTGCAGCAGCGCTCCCAGCGTCGTTTTGCCGCTTGCACTGCCGCCGTCGATGGCAACGAGCACACGCTCCCGTTCCGCCATCAGGCGGTCGATGCGCACAAGGAGCGGACGGATATACTCCGGGGAACGGTCGTTCATGGCAGTACTGCCCCCTTTTCAAAAAGTCATGCTGATGATAGCATCTTTTGCCGTTTCGCGCAAGGGAGCAAGCCTTGACAGCCCCCTACATTTTTGGTAAGATTCCCGCATTGACACAAACAGCGCCGCGCGCTGCTGAAAGAAACGGAGAAGAAATTCATGGATCACGCCGCCATTTTCACCCGCAATTCCTCCGCTGTGAGACAGCTCACCTATTCCGCGCTCTGCCTCGCCCTCGCGATGGTACTGCCGTTTTTGACCGGCCAGATCCCCGAGATCGGCTCGATGCTCTGCCCCATGCACATTCCCGCGCTGCTGTGCGGCTTTTTGTGCGGCTGGCCGTGGGGTCTTGCGGTCGGCTTCCTCTCTCCCCTGCTGCGCTCGATGTTCGGTATGCCGCCGATCTGGGTCGCCATCCCCATGGCCTTTGAAATGGCAACCTACGGCGCGGTGTCGGGCTGGCTGTACCGTAAACTCAATGGGCGCGGCGGCCGCATCTACCTCTCCCTCATCACCGCGATGCTTGCAGGCCGCCTCGTGTGGGGACTTGTACAGTTCCTGCTCGCGGGTCTTCGCAGCACGACCTTCAACCTTACAATGTTCCTCTCCGGTGCGGTCACAATGGCCCTCCCCGGTATCATTTTGCAGCTCATTCTCATCCCCGTCCTCGTTGTGGTGATGGAGCGCACGCGCATCGTGCTTGATGCCTGAAAAACAAAAGTCCTTGGATCGCAAGATCCAAGGACTATTTTCATAGTTTCTCTTCTTCCCCTGCCAGCAGGCGCGGCGCGCCCGCGTCGATCAAGAATGCGCCTTCCTGCCGCTATTGCGTTTTTTCCTGCCGCACCGCTCCATCCTCGCGCAGCAAGCGCAAGTATGCATCGAGATAAAGCTTGTGCGTCACACTGAGCAGCGCCGAGCGCAGCAGCAGCTTCTCATCCGTTTTATCCTTGCCGACGCTCTTGAGCTGGTCGCTCGCACCGAAGATATAGCAGATCAGGTTTTCAAACTCTTCGCAGAAGTAGTGATATGCAGTCGGCAGGTCATAAGTCGCGCGCTGAATGGCGATAAGCGTACGGATATCGTCCATTGCGGCAACATTTTTGATACACGAAACAAAAATGAGATACGCGATGCTCTCTGCACCATAGGCTTTTTTCTCAGGGGCGGGAATGATCTTCTGCTTAACATAATTGCTGACCATCGAAGATGTGATAGGGCTCAGCCCGCATCCCACGATGGATCGATTGACATAACGTGTGACCTGTTCCAGATACAACCCCACGTCCGGGATCTCCCCGAGCCGTGGGATATGAAAGCTGCGGACCGACTCCGCAAGATGGCTGCGTTTGTTCTCGTCCATGGCGATCCCCCCATTCAAGCTGCGTTTTCATCATCTTATTCTTCATGCAAAAGAATGTCAACAAGTTTTTCAAAAACCGATTGACAGTTTTTAAAAAACGTTGTATTGTAGTCCAAGACATCTTGTCCGACTACCGGTTTTTGAACAACCGATTTCTTTGGAGGATCACCCCATGATGAAAATTATCGCCGACTCTTCCGCCAACATTTCGGCGTTGGAGGGCGTTTGCTTTCAGTCCATTCCCATGACCATTCGCGCGGGAGAGCGCGAATTTGTAGACAACGGAACGCTCGATACCGCCAAGATGCTCGACTATCTTGCTTCCTACAACGGAAAATCCGGCACGGCCTGTCCCGGCCTCGACGCCTGGCTCCAGGCGTTTTCCGGCGCGGACGAGATTTTCGTCGTCACCATCACAGGCGCGCTGTCCGGTACCTGCGCTTCAGCCGTAGCCGCGCGCGACCTCTATCTCCAGTCCCACCCGGAGGCAAGGATCCATGTTTTTGACTCGCTGAGTACGGGGCCTGAGATGCTGCTGCTCATCGAAAAGCTCGCAGACCTCATCCGCGAAGGCAAATCCTTTGATGAGATCTGTAAAGCAGGGCAGGACTATCTCGCCTCGACCCATCTTCTCTTCATTCTGCGCTCGATCCACAACCTCGCGCAGAACGGGCGCGTGAGCAAGCTCGCCGCCGGCGCCGTCGGCATTCTCGGCATTCAGATCCTGGCAAAGGCGAGCGAACAGGGCACCATCGAGCCGGTGGAAAAATGCCGCGGCGACAAAAAAGCCCGCAATGCACTGGTGGACGAGATGTACCGCTTCGGCTATCGCGGCGGCAAGGTGCGCATCCACCATGCAGAAAACCCCGAGACTGCCGGTGCGCTTGCCGCAGCGCTGCGCGACCGTTTCCCGTGGACGGAGATCGAGATCCGCCCCTGCACCGGCCTTTGCAGTTACTACGCCGAGCGCGGCGGCGTGATCGTTGGCTTCGAAACGGCCTGAAATCAAAAATGAGAGCCTTCACCGTCGGTGAAGGCTCTCTTCTCTTATTCGCATCGCGCTCAGTGCTTTTTCATCAGCTGTTCGTCCTGCTGCAAAAGCTGCTGAGTAATGATATCGAGCTGACGGTGCTTGGCCATGCGGTCGGCAATGTTGTTCTGCACAAGCTCAGACTCCTGATGGCCGCGGAAAGAGAGCTTGAGCAGGATCGGCGTTAAGATCGTGCCGCAGACGACCGTGATGATGACCGGCGTCATCATCGCGCTCGACAGCACGCCCATCGAAAGGCCACGGTTGGCGACAATCAGCGCGACTTCGCCGCGGCAGGCCATGCCCGCTCCGACCTGAATGCTTTCGCGCGTGCTGAAATGGCAGGCCTTGGCGCCCAGGCCGCAGCCAAGGAGCTTGGAAATGATCGAAATCAGCAGCAGGAGAAGAGAAAAGGCAAGCATGCCGCCTGTGAGCCCCGTGATCTGCACGTTGATGCCGATGCTCGCAAAAAAGACCGGCGTGAGCAGCAGATACCCCAGGGGATTGTACTTCGTCTGAATATAGGTTCCCTTGGGCGTGCAGGCCACGGCAAGACCCGCGGCGTAAGCGCCTGTAATATCGGCAACGCCAAAAAACTCCTCAGCGCAGTAGGCCATCACAAGGCAGAGGACGAAGGCAAAGACGGAGTTGCGGTGGCTTGCCCAGCCGTGCTGGCGCTTGAGCATCCAGCAAAAGACGCGGTTGGCGGCGAAGCCGACCACGAAGGCAAAGACAAAGAATCCCGCGATCTTGAGCAGCACCATGCCGATGCTCTCATCTCCGCCGGCGAGGCTGCACACAAGCGTGAGCGCGACGAGGCCGAGCACATCGTCAATGAGCGCAGCGGCCAGGATCGTGTTGCCAACCTTGGTTTCGAGCTTTTTCATCTCCTTGAGCGTTTCGACCGTGATGCTCACGGAGGTCGCCGTCAGGATCGTGCCGATGAAGACGCTTTCCAGAAAGCCGGTGGTCTCGATGAGGCCAAGCTCATCTGCGCCCCAGGCAAGCGCCGTACCCATAAGGAACGGCACGACCACACCGAGAACGGCGACCATGAAGCCCGCCTTGCCGCTGTTCTTCAGCTCCTTGATGTCCGTTCCCATACCGGCAGAGAACATCAACACGATCACGCCAAGCTCGCTGAGCTGCGCCGTGAACTCCGTTTCCGACAGAAGGCCAAGTCCTGCGGGGCTGAGGATCAGGCCCGCGATTAGCGCGCCTACGACCTGCGGCATCTGGAATTTCTGTGCGACAAGCCCCAGGATCTTCGTACTCAGCAGGATCAGCGCAAGATCCATCAGAAAATGGTATGACATGTTGGTCTCCTCTCCAGTTCTCTATTCTTCGAATTTCTTGTCCGTTTCATTTTGCGAGGCTTTATTCTATCCCCTTTTTCTCTTTTTGCAACAGTCAGAATCAACAAGGAAATGAAAGAATCACTGCACTTCTATGAGGAAAGTGCAATGTGTCTTTCATTTTTTATGTAAAACCGCCATCGCGATTCCGTTTCCATAGTCTTTTTGATAAAAAGCAGGCACAAAATCAGTGTTGAGATGCCATGAAACGCGGACATTTTATTGAATTTTTCAATGATTTGCACGGTATTTGTCAATAATGTGCGCGTATTGCGTACATTTCACCGCATCAAGCGTTTTGCATCTTCTCTTGCATTTCGGACACAGCAGGACGCTGATACGCCGCTTCTCCCCTTGCCGCGGCGGCGGGCGCGTGGTAAAATCGGTTATACGACACTTTGCAAAGGAAAGGACAGGCCATGAACCAGAAAGAACTTAACGAACTGCGCCGGCGCTTCCGGCTCGATAAAAATAATTTCAGCCGCATTTACGGCTGCTACGTCAACTCCAACCGCGAGATCATCTCATGGGTAGACGCCTCGATGGGTCTCATGCGGCAGGAAGAGCAGGAGATGTACTTAGGTCTCTTAAAAAAATCTCTCTCCGGCGCGCTGGGCAAAAACCTCGTTGACGTGGTGTTTTCTACACAGCAAGTGGCCGACAGCGACGAGCACCGCCTCTTGCAGACGCTGCGCCAGACGGAACTGAAGGATCCCGCCTCGCGCGAGACGCTTTGCCGCAAGATCATTGAATGCATCGACATGGGCGAGACAAACTATCTGATCCTGCTTGCCGCCGACGCTTACGACGTGCCTCACCGCGGCAAGGATGACGAATTGCAGCACGATGCCTCGAGCGAGGCCTTTAAGTATTTCGTCTGCTCCATCTGCCCCGTCAAGGCGCCGACGCTTGAGCTGCGCTACGATCTCGACCAGAGCGAGTTCCACTCAAGCTCTACGGGCTACATCGCTTCCCCGCCAGAGCTCGGCTTCCTCTATCCCGCCTTCGACGGCCGCTCGGCGAACATCTACAATGTGCTTTTCTACTCGAAAAATGCCGCCGAGCTGCACGAGGAGGTCATCGACGCGCTCTTTCGCGTTGAACCGCCGATGTCCGCCGAGGAGCAGAAGAACGCCTTCGGCTCGGCGCTTGCAGACGCGCTCGACAAGGATTGCAGCTACGATGTTGTCCAGTCCGTGCATGAGCAAATTCGTGCCCGCATCGAGGATCACAAGGAGAGCCGAGACCCCGAGCCGCTGGAGCTGACGGCAAGCGACGTGGGCGGCATCCTCGCAAACAGCGGCATTGCAGACGAGCAGATCGAAGCGTTTCAGCGCGAATGCGACGCACAATACGGCGAAAACGCCGCGCTGAACCCGAACAACATCATCGAGAGCAAAAAGTTTGAGATCACAACGCCCGAGGTCAAGATCAGCGTCGCGCCGGAGAACAGCTACATGATCGAAGCGCGCGTCATCGACGGGCGCAAGTACCTGCTCATTCCCGCCGACGACGGCGTGGAGGTCAACGGCATCGGTGTCAATATCCCCGGTCTCGCCAAAGAAAACTGATAAAAAGGGAGAAGCTGCTATGCAGCTTCTCCCTTTTTTCTTTTTTTGAACCGCCGATCTCCAGCCTTAATAGAGGCTTGCGATCATATCAGCGCATTTGTCGATGCCGAGTGCGCCGCTGTCGAGCGCGATGTGATAATTTCTCGCATCGCCCCACTTCATATCCGTGTAAAAACGGTGGTACGCTGCGCGGCGCTTGTCCTTGTCGCGCAGGCGCTGCTCGGGCGACTGCTCGCGCTCGCCGTAGACCTCGACGATGCGCTTGGCACGGAACGCCATATCCGCATGGATAAACACCTTGAGGCAGTCGGCCTTATTCTGCAAAAGATAGTCCGCGCAGCGGCCCACGATGACGCAGGGGCCCTTTTCTGCAAGCTCCATGATCACGCGGCACTGTGTCTCCCAGAGAATGTCCTCATTGGTCGGCCCGAATGCGCGGTTTGCCAGCACCGAGGACAGGAAGCCGCCGGGCGCATACTCGCCCGCCTCCTTGACGTAATTCTCCGCAAAGCCGCTCTCCTCGGCGATCTTCTGGATCAGTTCTGAGTCGTAGCAGGGAATACCGAGCTTTTCCGCGACCTTTTTGCCGATGGTACGTCCGCCGCTGCCGAATTCACGGCTGATGGTGACGATCCTGTTTTTCATCGTATCTTCGCTCCTTCCGCTTCAATGTTCCGATCGTTTTTTACTCCTGCTCCATGAAGCTGCGAATGTAGGCGATCAGCATCTTTGCCGTCTCCTCGCAGCCGAGCACATCGCTCTTGATGGTCATGTCATAGCCGCGCGCATCGCCCCACTTCGTCTCGCAGTAGTAGTTGTGGTAATTCTTGCGGGAACGGTCAACCGCCTTGATCTCCTCAATGGCCTTCTCCGCATCGACACCCAGCTTATCCATGACGCGCATGAGCTTGAACTGCTGGTTGCCGCAGATGAAAATGCTGATCAGGTTGGGGTTATCCTTGAGCACCTGCTCGCCGCAGCGGCCGATGATCAGAAAGCTCTCGCCGCTTGCCGCCTTGCTGCGCAGCATGGCAAAGGTCTTCTCCGCCACGTTGACTTCCAGCGAATTGGAGTACTTTCCGACGCGGCGGGAGGCGAAAAAGTTGACGGGCTTTTCGTCCATCTTGCGGATCAGCTCTTCGCTGTATCCATCCGAAACGATCTCCGCCTCGATGGAGTCCTTATCGTAAAGCTTGATGCCAAACTCCTTGGCGATCATATCGGCGATGTAATGTCCGCCGCTGCCGTGCTCGCGGCCCAGCGCAATGATGATCTGGTTTTTCATAGCCTCGCACTCCTTTTTTTATTTTACAGATAACGCAGGAACAGATAAACCGTGGACGCCGCCATAACAATGATGGTCGCAGGGACACAATACTTGCAGTAGCGTCCCCAGCCGATGGGGTATCCGCCCTTGGCGGAGGCTGAAGTGCCGACAACGTTGGCGCTCGCGCCGATGGGCGTCGCGTTGCCGCCAAGGTCGGTGCCGAGGGAAAGCGCCCAGGCAAGCACGCCGATGTCCATGCCCTCTGCCGCGGCGATGGCACGGATCACGGGGATCATGGTGGCGGCAAAGGGGATATTGTCGACAAAAGCGCTCGTGATGGCCGAGACCCACAGAATAATGATCACGATGACTGCAATATTGCCCTGACTGACAGACATGATGAAGTTTGCGATCACATTGAGAACGCCGGTCTTTTCAAGCCCCGCCACAGAAACAAACAGGCCGATGAAAAAGAGCAGCGTCTGATAGTCCACGCCTCTCATAATTTCTATAACAGATTTTTTGCCGCTGGTCAAGCCCAAAACGACGAGCGTCAGCGCCGCAACGATCACGCCGATGCAGGCAACGGTCAGTTCCGTCTGCGCATGGGTGATGAGCAGCGCAACCGCGATCAGAAACACCACCGCGCTCGAGAGGAACGCCGCCTTGTTTTTGATGGCCGTGGAAGGCTCAGGGCAGGTGACAGGGCCGCCGTTGGCCTGCTCGGCGCGCTTGAGTTCCTTGCGGAAGCAGAACGTAAAATAAATGAGGATCAGCACAAAGCAGACCGCCACGACCACGCCGGTATTTTCGATAAAGTCGAAGAATGTGTAGCCAAGCGAGGTGCCGATGATGATGTTCGGCGGGTCGCCGCACATCGTCGCCGCGCCGCCCAGATTTGCGCAGAAGATCTCTGATAAGATCATCGGCACGGGGTCGAATTTCATCGTCTGCGCCAGCTCGAGCGTAACGGTGGCAAGAAACAGCACGACCGTGATGCTGTCGATGAACATTGCAAGGAATGCGGAAAGCGCCATAAAGCAGATGAGCAGCGGCACCGTGCGATAGCGCACGAGCTTGGCAAGCGTCAGGCACAGCCAGCGGAAAAAGCCCGCCTTGCCAAGTCCTTCGACCATGATCATCATCCCTGCGATAAAGACCACCGTCGACCAGTTGATGCCCGCCGTGCTCTCCTCACTTGCGCCGTACCAGAATGTGCTCTGGAAAAACGCGCCGAGGTTGAGCGTCTCCCAAATGGCGCTTATCGAGCGCATGCAGACGCCGAACACCAGCACGAGCACGAGCGCGCCGCTGCCGAGCGTAACGTAATGCCGCTCAAACTTATCCAGAATGATAAGCATAAACATTGCAAGGAAAATACAAATTGCCACGATCTGTGCAAACATGATAGTCCTCCCTATCCGATAAATCTTCAACGCGAGCCATTATACTCACCCCTGCGAAAGAAACGAAATATCTTCTTGACATGGCAGATATGTCATTTTGTTATGCCCCGGCGTTTTCCTTGCGTTTGCGGCATTTTTTGCCGCATGAAACGGCGTTTACTTTTTGTCAAGTTTTCCTCCCGCTCGACATAAAAAACGCGGGCTTGCACCCATGCCGCGCTTCTGCTACAATGAATAAAAAGATCTGCGCGGTGCGGACTGCCGTTTTGTCCGCCGCCGCGTAAACCGCCCGCTTATTTTTCAGATATTTTTCAGGGGAGCCTTTCTCCATTATGAACATCAGTTACGACAGCTACCGCATCTTTTACTATGCGGCCAAATACCGCAGCTTTTCGCAGGCTGCCGCCGCCCTTTACAACAACCAGCCCAACGTGACACGCATGATCCGCCGGCTCGAATCCGAGCTTGGCTGCGCGCTGTTCTTCCGCTCGCCGCAGGGCGTACGCCTCACGCCGGAGGGGAAAAAGCTCTACGCGCACATTGCCGTCGCCTTTGAAAGCATTGAGGCCGGCGAAGCGGAGATCCTTTCCGACCAGAGCCTGCAAAGCGGCATCGTTCACATCGCCGCCAGCAGCCTTGCCCTGCGCGCCCGTATTTTGCAGGTGCTCGCGCGCTATCGCCGCGAATATCCGCACGTGCGCATCTGCCTGACGAACCACTCCGCGCCCGACGGCCTTGCCGCCGTGCAGAACGGTCTTGCTGACTTTGCGATCCTGGCAAAGGGCGCTTCCGTACCGGATTCGCTCAGCGCGCAGAAAATTGACGAGATCCAGGAGATCCCCATCTGCGGTTCCGCCTTTCCGGAACTCACAAAGGAGGCCGTCTCCCTGCAAAAGCTCGCCGAATACCCGATCATCAGCCTGATCGAGGGCACCTCGTCGCATGACTTCTATGCAGAGCTTTTCCTGCGTCACGATCTCGCCTTCGCCCCCGACGTTGAGGTGGAGACCACGGCGCAGGTGCTGCCCGTGGTGCAGAGCAACCTCGGCGTCGGCTTTGTGCCGCATGAGATGCTTTTCGGCTCGCCGGAAGAAAGCGGCATCTATCCCGTCACGCTGACCGAGCCGATCGCGCCGCGCGAGCTGTATCTCTACCAGCGCAAAACGCAGCCGCTGAGCGTCGCCGCCAAGCGGCTGCGGCAGATGCTGCTCGACAACACGCCGCAGCCCGGCGAAAAATGACAAGGCAAAAAAAGGAACCCACCGGTTTGCAAACCGACGGGTTCCTTTTTTCTCCAATAAATCTTTCTTTCAGGCAGCGTTTGCTCCGCCGTCATCAAAGGTTCAGCAGCGTTTCGCTCAGGCGTCTGCCGGCACTTCCTGCAAAGTCCTCCGCCCGGCGGATGCGCAGGAACGACGCGCCGTAGATCATGCGCTCGTTTTCAAGCTCTCCGTCCTCGCCAAGGAAAATACCGATGACCCGAGCGCCTTCCCGCCGCAGCTTTCGCACCTGAAAGCAGGTGTCGCGGATGGCGGCGTCGCCGACATAGGTTTCCGGCATTCCCTCGCGCTTGCGGCCGCTGACCATGTCGTTGGGCAATCCGTCGCTGAAGACAATGACGATCTTGTGCTCCTCATGCCGCTTTTTAAGGTCGAGTCCCGCCGCGGCCAGCGCGAGCCCGTCGCGGTTATTGGATGTGGCGCGGTATTCCAGAATACGGCGGTCGGCCTCGCTCTTGTCGTCGTAGTCGCGGAAGCGCCGCAGCACCGTGTAGTTGCCGTAAGTGCAGTAGCTCATCACGCGGTGCGGGATCTGAATGCGGCTGAGCGCCGCACTGAAGAGGTAGCTTTGCAGCGCCACCATGCTCTGCCGCACGCTCTGCGAGCCGCTTGCGTCAATGAGCAGCTCCACGACCACGGCAGATGGCTCCTGCCGGACGATCTTTTCAAAAAGCTGCGGGTTCTCGCAGCGGCCGACCTTCCAGAGTGCATTGTTGCGCAGCACGCCGTGGTCGGCGCGGTAGATCTCCGGCTCGCTGCGCAGGCTGAGCGCATTGCGAAAGGCCTGCTCAATGCTGCGGATCCCCTGGCGTGCCGCGTCCTCGTGCCCTTCGAGCATGTTGAGATTGCTCTCCCGGCTCGCGCGCAGCGACTGGGCGCGCGGCTCATTGCCCTCGTAAGCCTCTGCGCTGAGACCGTCGGTAAAGAGGAGTTTCCTCTCCTCGTGGATACCGGTGCAGACAGCGCTCTCGATCTCCTCCATCTCCTGCTCCGTGCGGAAGCCCGGGCCGAAGTTGCGCACAAGGTACTCCGGGATCCCGTCGAGCGCATCGTCCGGCAAGGTGAGGCTCTCGCCCGACGCTTCGCCCGCCTTGTCGTATTGAAGCTCGCGCTGCTCGGTCTGCGTCCACTCAATGTCGCCCGGCTCGGCTGCGCTCTCCCACTCTTCCGTTTCGCGCTCTGGTAAGATGTCCTGGTTGTGGTCAGGAGCAAAATAGCGGATAAAGATCTTGCGGTACAGCAGCGCCGCAAGCTCCACAAGCGACCTTGCATCTTTGCAGGTCTCGCTGCGCGCGGCAAGCGCATCAAACTGCGCAAGCATCTCCTCAAAGCCGTTGAAATTCTTCAAAATGCGGCGGTCGCCCTCGGTCGCCGCGGCGGGAAACTGCCGCGTGAGGTCGTAGATATACATCCAGCCGCGCGAGCTGCGCCGGTAGTGCAGCAGATCGCCGCGCAGGATCTCGCCTGCCGCCTCTTCCGCCATCACGGCGACGCCGGGGCGCTCGTCGATCAGCCTTGTCCGCACGGCGCGCTCGACGCACAGATGCGCGATGGGCAGCAGCACGTTCATATCGTAGGCCGCGTAGCGGTGCCGCCGCAGCCACAGATTCAAGTCATCGAGCCCGAAAAACTTGTCCGCCCCGCCGAGGACAACGCCCTCGTACACCTC
>DPGF01000028.1 GCA_003522105.1 Oscillibacter sp. | reverse complement strand
CCCGCCGGTCCGCAAGGCGCTCAGGGCTTGCAGGGACTGACCGGCGCCGTAGGCCCCGCGGGACCTGCCGGTGCAGCCGGGCCTCAGGGTCCCATTGGTCCCACCGGGCCTCAGGGGCCTGTCGGCGCGGTCGGTGCAGCGGGTGCTGTCGGCCCTACCGGACCGCAAGGGCCTGCCGGTCCTGCCGGTCCTGCCGGTCCGCAAGGTCTTGTCGGCAGCGACGGAGCGCAAGGGCCGATCGGTCCCACCGGGCCGCAGGGGCCCGCCGGTCCCGCTGACACGCGCGTAGCCGCGGCAGTCACGGACGCGACCGGCACCGAGGACACCGTCACGACGCTCAACGCGCTGCTTGCGAACCTGCGCGCGGCAGGTCTGCTCGCAACCTAAGCAAAGGCGGTGCGGCGCACGCCGCGCCGCCATACATATAAAATAAGAAGGTGATCCCCATTTCCTACCGAATCTGTGTTTACGCCATCTGCAAAAATGAGTCGCAATTCGTCGAGCGTTTCATGGACTCCGCGTCCGAAGCGGACGACGTCTGTGTGCTCGACACTGGCTCGACGGACGATACGGTCAAAAAGCTGCGCGCCCGCGGCGCGCATGTTTCGCAGAAGATCATCGCGCCGTGGCGCTTTGATACAGCGCGCAACGAATCGCTGACGCTCATCCCAAAGACCGCCGACCTCTGCTGCTGCATTGACCTTGACGAGCAGTTCCGCCCCGGCTGGCGCAAAAAGCTGGAGGAAGCGTGGCGGCCGGGCACAACGCGCGCTCGTTACCGCTACACATGGAGCTTCCTCCCCGATGGGCGCGAGGGCTGCGTCTTTTGGGCGGATAAGATTCACAAAAACGACTGCTACCGCTGGAAGGGCGCGGTGCATGAGGTGCTGGAATACACCGGCGAGGGTACAGAGCAGTTTGTTGACGCTGAGGGTGTGCAACTCGACCACCATCCCGACCCCAGCAAATCGCGCGGGCAGTATCTGCCGCTTCTGGAGCTTGCGGTGCGCGAAGAGCCGGACAACGACCGCAACCGCCACTACCTTGGGCGGGAATATATGTTTCGCGGCGAATGGGAGCGCGCCGTCGCCGTGCTGAAAGAGCACCTTGCGATGCCGCGTGCCCTCTGGCGTGACGAGCGCTGCGCCTCGATGCGCTACATCGCGCGCTGCCTGCGGCAGTTGGGGCGCGGTGAGGAAGCCGCGCTCTGGCTGCATCGTGCCGTTGCCGAAGCACCATATCTGCGCGAGCCGTACCTTGAATTCGCAGACCTGCTCTACGCGCAGCAGAACTGGTACGGCGTTATTTTTATGGTAAACCGCGCGCTCACGATCACGGAGCGGCCGCGCACCTACATCTGCGAACCCTTCGCCTGGGGAAGCTACCCTTACGACCTGCTCTCGCTCGCACACGATCATATCGGGCAGGCACAGCAAGCACTCAGCTGCGCGGAAAAGGCACTGTCCCTCGCGCCGCAGGATAGGCGGTTGCAGAAAAACTGCGCGCTGCTGCGGGTGAAATTGCAGGAGGAAAGTCGGATTTAGCGGCTTTCCCCCTGTTTTTTGTTGATTTTTCCGTCACTCTGTGATATTTTGTTAAAGATTATGGACTGAAGGTGAGGAAAATGGAGCTTTTGGAACATGAGGCGTATAATCTGCTCGAGCCGAGCGAGGGCGAATCGCCCGCGCCCGACCCCGACGCAGGCAAGCACGCTTTTGAGGTTTTCTGCGACTGCATCGCGCTGGACGAGCAGCTTGTCGCCTACCTTATCGACGTTTTGAAGCGACAGGACAGAACTGCGTTCTATAAGCTTTCGCAGGTCACAACACACCTCGATCTCGACCCGCGTGAGTTCCTCTACTGGCTCTCCCATCGCGAGGACTACGGTTCCACCGACGAACGTGCCTGTGCCCTCATCATGGACGCCTGCTTCACTCGGCTCTATGAAGAGCAGCAGGGCGAACTTTTGGGCGCGCTGCTCTCCGGCGACCGACAGACCTTCGAGCTTTTCCGCACGGAAGCGCCCGAGCTGCGCCAAGTTCCCGCCGCAACCTACGAATGGTACAGCCGCAACTATCTCGACCGCGACTATCCGCTGCGGTTTATTTTACGATGCAACGGCGTTGCATTTCCCGACACGCCGGAGGAGGAGAAATGAACAGAGATGAAATGTATTTGTCGCTCGGTGTGAGCGAAAAGGTGCTTGCCTTCGGCGAGGCCGTGCTTGAGGAGCTCAAGCCCCGCTTTGCCGAGATCGAGCAGATCGCCGAGCTCAACCAGGTGAAGGTCATCGCCGCGATGCAGGAAAACCGCGTGAACGCGACGCACTTTGCCGCCTCCACCGGCTACGGCTACGACGACGAGGGCCGCGACAACTTAGAGCGCGTGTACGCCAGCGCCTTCCACACCGAGGCCGCGCTCGTCCGCCCGCAGATCACCTGCGGCACGCACGCGCTGGCCATCGCGCTTTCCGCCAACCTTCTGCCGGGCGATGAGCTGCTCGCCATCTCCGGCAAGCCCTACGACACGCTCGAAGAGGTCATCGGCATCCGCGAAAGCCCGTGCTCGCTCAAGGAGTACGGCGTTTCCTACGCGCAGGTCGACCTTCTCCCCGATGGCGGCTTTGATTTTCCCGCCATCGAGCGCGCGCTGAACGATAAGACCAAGCTCATCCACATTCAGCGCTCCAAGGGCTACTGCCCGCGCCCGACGATCTCCGTCGACGCCATCAGCGAAGCCGTTGCCTTCTGCAAGAAGCTGCGCCCCGATGTTGTCATCATGGTCGACAACTGCTACGGTGAATTTGTCGAGGCGAACGAGCCGAGCGACTTCGGCGCGGATATGATCGTCGGCAGTCTCATCAAGAATCCCGGCGGCGGCCTTGCCCCGATCGGCGGCTATATCTGCGGCACGCAAAAATGTGTCGACCGCTGCGCCTATCGCCTTTCCGCCCCCGGACTTGGGCAGGAGGTCGGCGCAAACCTCGGCCTCATGCCCGCGCTGTACCAGGGTTTCTTCCTTGCGCCCAACGTCGTCTCCGGCGCGGTCAAGGGCGCTGTGTTTGTCGCGGCGTGCTATGAAAAGCTTGGCTTCACGGTCGTTCCGTCGTCGAAAGAGGCGCGTCACGACATCATCCAGTGCGTCGAGCTTGGCTCAGCCGAGGGCATGGTCGCCTTCTGCAAGGGCATTCAGGCTGCCGCCGCGGTGGACAGCTACGTTGACCCCGTGCCCGCGCCGATGCCGGGCTATGATTCCGACGTCATCATGGCGGCGGGCGCATTCGTGCAGGGCAGCTCCATTGAGCTCTCCGCCGACGGCCCCGTGCGCGAACCCTACGCCGTCTACTATCAGGGCGGCCTCACCTGGTACCACGCCAAGCTTGGCGTGCTGCTGTCGCTGCAAAAAATGCTCGACGCCGGACTCATCACCCTGCCGTAACGAAAATCTCCCCTTCGAAAAGGATACCGCTTTTATATGCTCATTCGTAGAACACCGCTGACAAACCGGCATTTTCGCCGCCGTCCGCCCCCGCGTACTGTTTGTTTTTCCATCTGACCAAAAAATCCAACAGTACAAGGGAGTTTAACAATTCAATATGTGGTTCTGGCTTTCTCTGATCGCACTGCTCTGCTGGAGCGGCAGCGACCTCTTTTCCAAGATCGGCTGCCAGGGTGAGGACGATCACCTCGCCCACCTCAAGATGGTCATCGCCGTCGGTACGGTGATGGGTCTTCACGCCGCTTACGAGATCTTCATCGGCGGCGCGGAGATCAGCTTTTCCATCATTCTGACGTATCTGCCCGTGTCGCTGCTGTACATCGGCTCGATGACACTCGGATACCTTGGACTGCGCTACATCGAACTGTCCGTTTCTTCCCCGATCTGCAACTCCTCCGGCGCGCTCGTCGCCGTGATGACGTTGCTCTTCCTCGGCGGCGAGGACTACTCCCCGCTCGCCATCGGCGCGATCATCCTCGTCTGCGTGGGCGCGATCGGTCTCGGCGTGGTGGACGCCACGGAGGACCCCGAGCTGCGCGCCGCCCGTCAGGCCGAGGGCAACCGCAAGTATTCCAAGAGCTTCCTGGCTCTTGCCCTGCCGGTCGCCTACTGCCTGCTCGATGCCGCCGGCACCTTCGCCGACAACCGCGTGCTCGAAACGCTGAATGAGGGCAGCGCAAACGTCGCCTACGAGCTGACGTTCCTGTTTGCCGCCGTTCTGTGCTTTATCTACGTTGTAGTCATCAAGAAGGATCGCCTGCTGCCCAAGCGCGAAGCGCCGAAGTACATCGGCGCCATCTGCGAAACGGCCGGTCAGTTCGCCTACATCTATGCCATCGCCGATACGGAGCATCTTGCGATGTCCGCGCCGATCATCAGCTCCTACTGCGCGGCAAGCGTGCTGTGGAGCCGGCTCTTCCTCAAGGAAAAGCTCTCGTGGAAGCATTACCTGATGATCCTGTTTGTTGTTATCGGCATTGCCGTGATGGGTGTGTTCGACATTTGATTTTTATGCACAAAAAAAGATTGTTCCCGCTTTGGCGGGAACAATCTTTTCTCTCTTTCAATCCTTTTTGATGGGGTGGCGAATGACGGTCTTCCGTTTTTCCGCCGCGACACGGCGCGGGTCAGAGAGATAAATCTCGTGGTGCAGCCGCATGTCGTTCAAATCGTTTTCATATCCGTTTTCGCGCAGGAATGCGTCCATCCTCGTAACGGACTCCGGTTCATCGTCGAACGAACCCATGTGCATGATCTGCACACAGAGGCCCTCGTCGACGGTCAGAAATTCCGCTACCGAGCAGTCGAGCTTTTTCTTCTTTGCCGCCGCCTCGACCGCCCAGTCGAAGTCCGCTTTCGTGATGAAGTCCGGCAGACGCAGGACAGAGATCCAGCAAAAATCCGATTTTCGCCCATAGTCGACCGTCTCCGTGTCCGGCATCTGCCAAAAGCCCTCAAGCGGCGGCACGACATAGTCGAAAAAGCCGTTGATCTCGTGTCCCGCGCGCTTGCTCATTTTGAGCGTATAGGCCACGGCATAGAGGACGCTGATGGCGCGCTGATACGTGCCACCCTCCTCATTTGGGTCACCCTGTCCTCGCACGGCGATATAATTCGCCCGCGGCACAGTGACGATCTCCGGTTTTGCCTTCGGCAGGTAAAATTCCTTATACTCTTTTTTGAAGTCAAAGGGCATGGCTTCTTCCTCCTCACTCCAGTGGAATATCGAGCACGCTGACGCCGCGCCTGAAGGCGTATTCGATCGTCGAGCGCGTGCCGCCGCGCAGTCCGTCGTTCACGGCGATCAGCAGGCTCGCATGGTCGACCATGTAGCGGTTGCGCCGCTGCATGCAGCCCGGCGTGTAGCTCTGCTGCACCATTGTTTCATAGTCACAGCGCCGCAAAATCTCGCGGTAGCGCGATCGCTGCGCTTCGCTCCATCCGTCCGCCTGCGTAGGGCAGGGGATCGCTGCTTCGAGTGTGACGTGCGGGTAGTGCTTTTTCAGCGCGAGCACGGTTTCTGCAAAGTAGAGGTCGCAGCCCTCGGCCATGCCACAGATAAAATGCTCCATTCCCTCGTGAATGGCACTCTCCACCGCCGCGCGCAGCTTTGCCTTGAGCGCGACGCAGCGAAGGTCGTTTTCATTTCCCCCCCAGGGCAGTTTTCCCGGCCGATGGCCGGTAAACGCGCAGGAACAGGGCTTTCCCCGCATTGGCATCGCCTCCCATTCTTTTTTCATTATAGAACATTCGTTCGCCTTTGTAAAGCATTTCCCTCTTGACAAACTGAAAATTTGTCGTATACTCAAGC
>DPGF01000059.1 GCA_003522105.1 Oscillibacter sp. | reverse complement strand
TCCGCGGCAAGGCGCTGTGGCAGGCGCACGGGCGCGACACGCTCGTTGTCAACCCGCCCGCGATGCCGCTTTCGCGTGAAGAGCTTGACGAAGTCGCGGAGCTTCCCTACATGCGCGAGGTACACCCGATGTACGACGCTCTCGGCGGCGTTGCCGCCATCGAGGAGGTGCGCTTCTCCGTGGCGCACAACCGAGGGTGCTTCGGCGGGTGCAACTTCTGCTCGCTGGCGTTCCATCAGGGACGCATGATCACCTCGCGCTCCATCGAGTCCTGCGTGCGCGAGGTCGAGGGCTTTACCCGCGACCCGAAGTTCAAGGGCTACGTCCACGATGTCGGCGGCCCGAGCGCGAACTTCCGCCACCCCTCGTGCAAGGATCAGCTGAAGCGCGGCATGTGCCGCAACAAGAACTGCCTTGCCCCCTACCCCTGCAAAAATCTCGATCCCGACCACTCGGAATATGTCGAGCTGCTGCGCCGCTTGCGCGCGATCCCGGGCGTAAAGAAGGTCTTCGTCCGCTCGGGCATCCGGTATGACTATCTCTTAGAGGACAAGGGCAGTCCCTTTTTGTCCGAGCTTGTCAAGTATCACATCTCCGGCCAGCTCAAGGTCGCGCCCGAGCACTGCGTGGCGGGCGTGCTGGACTACATGGGCAAGCCCCACTTTGACGTGTTTGAAAAGTTCTGGGACAAGTACCGCGCCGTGAACGAGAAAAACGGCCGCGAGCAGTACCTTGTTCCCTACCTCATGTCGTCGCATCCCGGCTGCACGCTCGAAGACGCGGTGCAGCTTGCGGAATTCCTGCACTCCACGGGGCATAAGCCCGAGCAGGTGCAGGACTTCTACCCCACGCCCGGCACGCTCTCGACCTGCATGTACTATACCGGCATCGACCCGCGCGACATGACGCCCGTCTTTGCCGAGACGACGCCGCACGGCAAGGAATTGCAGCGCGCGCTGCTGCAATGGTTCCGCCCGGACAAGAAAAAGCTCGTCATCGAGGCACTCCAAAAGGCGGGGCGCGAGGATCTCATCGGCTACGGGCCGAAGTGCCTTGTGCGTCCCTACGGCGACAGCCGTCCCGCGCCGCAGGGCGGCAAAAAGAGCGCCGCGGGAACGAAAAAGAGCGGCAGACCGGCAGAAACGCCCTCTGCGCGCGCGGAAGCGCGCAGGGGCGCGAAGACAGCCGAAAAGGCAAAGCCTTTCAAGCGCAAGTCCGGCTGGGCAAAGCCCAAAGCCGCAGCAAAAGGCAAAAAGAAATAAAAAGGATCCCCGACCGGCCGGTCGGGGATCCTTTTTATTTGATCTGTGTGATCGCGCTGTCGCTTACTGATAGTCGCTCAGCAGGAACATCGGCTTGATGGCAACCACCTCGTCATATTCCTCCTGCTCGACCTGCACATCGGCATTGAGCGCCTTGAGGTCACTCTTGAGTACCTCAAGCGCTTCCTGCACGCTCTGGGCACGGCCCTCGCGCAGAATGCGGATCATACGCGTGAGCACGACGGGATGGGCATAGCGCGGCGGCAGGGGGAAATCCTCGGGCAGGACATTTTCGAGGTTGGCCTGTGCCTCTTCCCACGCGCGGGCGACCGCCCTTTTGTTGTTCTTCGCCGTGGGCAGCACGTGGGCGCCCGAGAAAAAGAACACCGCGGCAAAGCCGAAGAGCGCAAAGTAAACGCCGAAGTCGCCGCCGTTGCGCCAGGAAATGATGCCGTAGACCAGTGCCGCAGCGCCTGCGATCACGATCGCCAGCGCCACCCACCGGTAGGCGGGATTCGTGTGCTCGTTGACGCGCTTGGCCTTGGCCGCCGCGGAGAGCTGCGCCGTCAGCTCAGGGTAGCCGGAGAGGAATTTCTGCGCCTGCTCCAGCTCTTCTTTGGCGCTCTGCGCCGCGGGCGTGAGCGTATCCAGGTAGCGTCTTGCTTCCTTTTCCGCCCTGGCCTGCACGCGCCGCTCGCCGCCTTCGCTCAGCGTCGGGATCTCGGGGTGCGCGGCAGCGATGCAGGCGAGCATCTCGTCCACATCTTCCTCCCGCTTGAAGGTGCACTGCTTTTCCTGCCCGTCGTCATACTGCACCACAAGGTACGGGATCGCGCCAAAAACGCCCTTTCCAGAGAAGCCGCCCTGGCTCATCGCCACGCGCTTGAAAACGCGGCGCACCGACGAAAGCGCAACATAGTAATGCCGGTCGATCAGAAAATTATTCAGATACAGCGCCTCTTCCCCCACGCCGCAGGGGCCAAAGCGCTTGCAGGACTTTTTGTCCGCGGCGAGAACTTCATCCGCAATGCTCGTCTCGCCAAGGCGCACAGGTGCAAAAATCATAAGGCTCCTCCAAAGTTTGAAAAAGCGGTGGGAGAGCATTCTCCCACCGCTCTAAGAATGGTTTACTTGTGCAGGGTCTCGTAGTGAGGCTCGGTGTGGCGCTTCTTGATGGTGTAGAGGAAGATGCCGAGGAACAGAGCCGCAGCGAGGATGCCGATGGGGTAAGCGACAGCGGTGTTGTACACGGTCGCGCCCTCAGCAGTCTTGCTGTTGAGGAACTGGCCGAGGCACTCATTGCCCAGCAGGAAGTAGGTCACGGAAACAGCGCTCATGAAGGTCGCGGGAACAGCGGTAATCCAGTAGTTCTTCTTATCATAGAAGAGGTACATGGAAGCAGCCCACAGAACGATCATGGCGAGGGTCTGGTTGGTCCAGCTGAAGTAACGCCAGATGATGGTGTAGTCGATCTTGCCGAGGGCGTTGCCGATACCAAGAACGGCGCCGACACCGAGAACGGGCACGCAGAGGATCAGACGGTTCTTCCAGCTCTTCTGCTCCATGTGGAACCAGTCAGCCAGAACAAGACGTGCGGAACGGAACGCGGTATCGCCGGAGGTGATGGGGCAGGCGATAACGCCGAGCATGGCGAGCGCAATGCCCACGCCGCCCATGGTCTTGGAGCAGACGTCGTAAACAGCGGTGGAACCGCCGCCGCCGAGAGCCAGCAGCTCCTCGCCGGTGTAGAGCGCGCAGCCGGCAGCAGCCCAGATCAGGGCGATGATGCCTTCAGAGACCATTGCGCCGTAGAAGACGAAGTGACCCTGCTTCTCGCTCTTCATGCAGCGAGCCATCAGGGGGCTCTGCGTGGCATGGAAACCGGAAATGGCGCCGCAGGCAACGGTGATGAACATGAAGCTCCAGATCGGAGTACCCTGCGGGTGGAGGTTGGCGAAGTTGTTCCAGATCTCGGGGATCTCATAGCCCTTGGTGAAGATACCAAGCGCCACGCCGAGCGCCATGATGATGAGGCAGATACCGAACACGGGGTAGATCTTACCGATGATCTTGTCGATGGACAGGAACGTTGCGATGAAGTAGTAGACCAGGATCAGAACCAGCCAGAAGAGCTTGCTGGCAAAGATGCCGGTGCTGCCGCCCTTGGTGCACAGCAGCTGGATGAGGCCGGCGGGGCCGACAGCGAACACGGTGCCGACCATCACGAGCAGCACCACGCTGAACACGCGCATGACGTTCTTCATTGCGCCGCCGAGGTAGATACCGGAGATCTCGGAGATGGAAGCGCCTTCATTACGCTCGCTCATCATACCGGAGAAGTAGTCATGGACTGCACCGGCAAAGATGGTACCGAAGGTGATCCACAGGAAAACGACAGGACCCCAAAGAGCACCGCTCAGAGCGCCGAAGATGGGACCCAGACCCGCAATATTCAGAAGCTGGATCATAAAGAGCTTCCACTGCGGGAGAACCATGTAGTCCACGCCATCGTTGATCTTCACGGCCGGCGTTTCACGGTCGTCAGGGCCGAAAGTCTTTTCGACGATGCCACCGTAAACGAAGTAGCCGCCGATCAGCAATGCGAGGCAGATCAGAAAGCTAAACATTTTTCTCCTCCTATTTTTTCACAAATGTTTGCCTTGCAGGGTGAATTTCCCCTGCGTTTCGCCCAATTATAATATTTTTTTAGAAGAAAATGTCAATCGTCATTATGACCAAAAATAAGGTGTATCAGTATGCATTTCGTGTTTTGATTCCTGCATCTTTCGCGCACGATCGCCTTGAATTCGGCAAAAAGGCCGATGTGCACTTTGCTGCACATCGGCCTTTCACCATTTTTGGTCATGGTGTTTAGTTTTTTTCAGTCTTCTTTTTCAGCTCTCTTCAGCACGTAGGCGAGCATATCGCCCTGCTCGATCACGTCACGGTGGCGCACCTCGCGGGAGCGGAGACCGGCAAGATTCTTCGGCACGGGCACGCCCGTCACGTCGTACAGCTGCTCCATCACGTCAAACTCGTCGCCCTTCGCGCTCTCGCCGATCCCCTCGAGCACGGCAGCGGGGAACTTGTAGGGAGAGGCCGTAGAGAGCACGACGACCGCGTTGTGGTCGGCATTTTCCTTCTTATACTGCTGTGCCACATCCCAGGCGACCGCCGTGTGCGTGTCGCAGAGGTAGTGGTGCTCGCGCCAGACGCTGCCGATGGCGGCCTTTGCGCCCGCATCGTCGCAGCAGCCCGCCCAGAAGAGCGCACGCAGCTTTGCGAGAAGATCCTCCGGTACCTCGTAGGTTCCTTCCTCATTCAGCTGCTGCATCAGCTGTGCAACGAGCACATCGTCGCCGGAGAGCAGATAGAGAAGGCGCTCCAAATTGCTCGAAACGAGAATGTCCATCGAAGGCGATGCGGTCTTATAGAAGGGGCGGCGGCGGTCGTAGCGGCCCGTGCGCAAAAATTCGGTGAGCACGTTGTTGGCGTTGGACGCGCACACGAGCCTGCCGACGGGAAGCCCCATCTCCTTGGCAAAGTAGCCCGCCAGAATATCGCCGAAGTTGCCCGTCGGCACGACGAAGTCGACCTTGTCGCCCTCGTGAATGCGTCCCATCTTCACAAGGTCGGCATAGGCCCTGTAATAGTACACGACCTGCGGGGCAAGGCGGCCGATGTTGATGGAGTTGGCGCTCGACAGGCGCACGCCCTTGCCTGCAAGCAGCTCATCGCGGCTGACGGCGGAGAAGATCTTCTTCACGCCCGTCTGCGCATCGTCAAAGTTGCCGCGCACCGCGCACACACAGACATTGTCGCCCTCCTGCGTGGCCATCTGCGCCTGCTGCACGGCGCTCACGCCGCCATAGGGATAGAAAACGACGATCTTCGTGCCCGGCACATTGCAAAAGCCCTCCATCGCGGCCTTGCCGGTGTCGCCGGATGTGGCGGTCAGAATGAAGATCTCATCGCTTACGCCGCACTTTTCCTTTGCCGAGGTCATCAATCGCGGCAGCATGGAGAGCGCCACATCTTTAAAAGCGCTCGTCGGCCCGCGGAACAGCTCGAGAATAAAGTCTTCTCCGACGGGAACGCTCGGCGTGAGGTGATCGCTCTCAAACTTTCCCCCGTAGCCCGCGCGCACGAGCGAGGCCATCTCCTGCTCGGAAAAGTCCGGCAGAAGCTTTGCAAGGATCCTGGCCGACATGGAAAAGGTGTCGAGGTTTAGAATCTCGCGGTAGTCGAAACGGGCCTCGTCGAACGACGGCATCGTATAAAGGCCGCCGTCGGGCGCAAGGCCGTCCAGAATGGCCTGCGCGCTGCCGGCCTTCAGATTTTTATTGCGGGTGCTCTGATATTGCATGGACGTTTCCTCCTGTATCCCACAGGGAAAGTTTTTTTGCTTCCCCTATTGTATTTTCACAAACGCTATGTTATATTGTTCCCATCTAAAAGTCAAGTGTTTTTCTCTCAGAGACATTTTCGGCACAAGTTACAAATTCGTCCGCACTTGACGGAGTATCCCCCAAAAAGAAAGAAGGTATTTCCCCGTGAAAATTGCACTTTTGGGCTTCGGCACTGTTGGCTCCCATTTCTATAAGTTGTGCGAGGGGCGAAGCGATTTGCAGATCACTGCCGTTCTCTCCCGCCGCCCCCGTCCGGAGCTCACCTGCACCGTGACCGCCGATTACGACGAGATCGTGCGCGATCCCTCGATTGATATTGTGGTGGAGGTCATGGGCGGCATCGAGCCGGCGTACAGCTACCTCTGCGCGGCCATGCGCGCGGGCAAGCACGTCGTCACGGCGAACAAGCAGCTCATGTGCGCCCGCTTTGACGCGCTCACTGCCCTTTCCAAAGAAATGGGCGTGGCGCTGCGCTGCACCGCCGCCGCGGGCGGCGGCATTCCCTGGCTCACTTCCCTCTCCCGCGCATCTCAGCTCGATGAGATCACTGCGGTCGAGGGCATCCTCAACGGCACGACGAACTATATGCTCTCTGCCATGACGAATTCCGGCGCGGACTATGCCGCCGCCCTGCAAAAGGCGCAGGAACTCGGCTATGCCGAGGCCGATCCCACCGCGGATGTGGAAGGACTTGACGCGCGGCGCAAGCTCGTCCTCTCCGCCGACCTTGCCTTCGGCGTGAATATCAAGGAAGAGGACATTCCCTGCGTCGGCATTTCGTCTATCACCGCGGCAGACATTGCAAGGGCGAAGGAAGAAGGTCTCACCTATAAGCTGATCGCCCGCGCGGAAAAGTCCGGCAATGCAGTGGCCGCCTTCGTCTGCCCCACGCTCTTCCCCTCCTCCGCGCCCGAGGCGCACACCGACGGCACGGGCAACCTCGCCACGCTCTACGCCGCGCGCTTTGGCAGGCAGAGCTTTTCCGGCGCGGGCGCGGGCGGCTATCCGACCGGCTCGAGTGTCCTGCGCGACTGTCTCGACGTCGCCGCCGGCTGCCGCAGCTTCTATGCTGACTCCTTCACCCCCTGCTCGGTGAACCTCTCCGGCACGCAGTGCAAGTGGCTGTTCCGCTGCATGGGCGAATACTTTACCCGCGAGTGCAGCGCCCGCGAGGCGTTCGACGCCTATGAATCTTACCGAAAGGACGACCCGCACGCGCTGCTTGCGCGCTACGCGGCCGAAGAGGAATAAACTCCATGCTCAAAGTTTTGAAATTCGGCGGCTCCTCGCTTGCCGACGCGCATCAGTTCGCCAAAGTGAAGTCCATCGTGGACGCAGACCCCGCCCGCCGCGTGGTCATCGTTTCCGCGCCGGGCAAGCGCTTCTCCGGCGACCATAAAATCACCGATCTTCTCTATCTCTGCGCCGCACACATCAAATACGGCGTTTCCTGCGAGGATATCTTTGCCATGATCCGCGACCGCTACAATGAGATCATTGCGGAGTGCGGCTTAAAGCTCTCGCTCGACAAGGAATTTGACGAGCTGTGGAGCAAGATGCAAAGCGGCATCAGCAAGGACGAGCTTGCCTCGCGCGGCGAATACTTCTCCGCGCGGCTCATGTCCGAGTTCCTCGGCTTCGAGTTTTTAGACGCGGCGCTGTGGGTCAAGTTCAAGTTTGATGGCAGCGTCGACCGGGACGCCTCCTACGCGGCACTGCGCGCCGCCGCAGAGGGCCGCAGGGTCGTCATTCCCGGCTTTTACGGCGTGATGCCGGACGGTCACATGAAAACCTTCTCCCGTGGCGGCAGCGACATCACCGGCGCGCTCGCCGCGGCGGCGCTCGGTGCGGACGTGTACGAAAACTGGACGGACGTCTCCGGCATTCTGATGGCAGACCCGCGCATTGTAGACGATCCCGAGCCGATCCGCCGCGTGACTTACAGCGAGCTGCGCGAGCTGAGCTATATCGGCGCGCAGGTGCTGCACGAGGGTACGATCTTCCCCGTGCGTGAGAAGAACATCCCCCTCAACATCCGCAACACCAACGCCCCCGATCACCCCGGCACGATGATTCTGGAATCCATTGAAGACGAGCAAAAAGAGGGCGGCTTCATCACCGGCATCGCCGGCAAGAAGGGCTTTTCCATCATCACCATTGCCAAAACAGGCATGTCGAGCGAGCCGGGCACACTTTTGAAGATTCTCAACGTGCTCGCCAAGCACGAGGTCAATGTGGAATATCTGCCCTCCGGCATCGACAATGTTTCCCTTGTTGTCTCGTCCGACAAGGTGTCCCGCTCGCTCTATGAAATGTTGGGCGAGCTGCAAAAGGAAGTGCAGCCGAATAAGATAACCGTAACGGAACACATCGCCATCGTTGCCGCTGTCGGCCGCAAGATGGCCTATCAGCCCGGCGTTTCCGGTAAAATCTTCGCCAAGCTCGGCGAAAACGGCGTGAACATCCGCATGATCACGCAGGGGCCGGAGGAACTCAACATCATCGTGGGCGTGGAGGAGAAGGATTTCGAACAGGCCATCCGCGTCCTGTATCACAGCTTTGTAAAGGAGAATGTAGTGTCATGAAGCAGGTCAACATCGGTATTCTCGGCGCAACGGGCGCCGTCGGTCAGGAAATGATCAAAATTCTCGAGGAGCGCAATTTCCCTGTCGCGTCCCTTCGTCCCATCGCAAGCGCAAGAAGCGCGGGCAGTAAGATCTCGTTCCGCGGGCAGGAATGCACCATCGTCGAAGCCTCCGACGATGCCTTTGAGGGGCTCGACATCGTCCTTGGCGCGGCCGAGAACGACATCGCCGAGCGTTTCGCTCCCGCGATCGTCAAGGCGGGCGCGGTGTTCGTCGATAACTCGAGCGCCTTCCGCCTCGACCCCAATGTTCCCCTCGTCATTCCCGAGATCAACCCCGAGGACGTGAAGTGGCACAAGGGCATCATCTCGAATCCCAACTGCACCACGATCGTCACGCTTGTGGCCATTAACGCCCTCGCCAAGGAGAGCCCCATCGAGACGATCATCGCCTCGTCCTACCAGGCCGTCAGCGGCGCGGGCAAGGGCGGCATCGACGAACTCAACAACGAGGTCAAGGCCCTTTCCGAGGGCAAGCGCCTTGAGCCCAAGGTCTTCCAGTATCAGATCGCGTACAACATCATTCCCCAGATCGGCGGCGAGGCCTTCGAGGGCTACACCAGCGAGGAGATGAAGATGCAGAACGAGGGCCGCAAGATCCTCCACCTGCCCGAGATGAAGGTCAGCTGCACCTGCGCGCGCGTGCCCGTCGTCCGCAGCCACAGCGTCTCCGTCGTGCTGCGCACGAAGGAGAAGATCAGCGTCGAGCGTGCGCGTGAGCTCATTGCAAACGCCCCCGGCTGCAAGCTCGTTGACGACCTTAAGAACAAGGTCTACCCCATGCCGCTCGACACGTCCGACCAGGACATCGTCTATGTTGGCCGCATCCGTGAGGATCTGACCGACGAGCGCGGGCTGAACCTCTGGTGCTGCGGCGATCAGGTTCGCAAGGGCGCCGCCACCAACACCATCCAGATTGCGGAGCTGCTGGTAAAATAAAATTGCATGGTTCCTCTCTTTCCCCGTTTTCTGCCTTTTGTTGGCGGAAAACGGGGTTTTTTTATCACAACAGGCTGGAAAAGCAAACGCATGCCGTCTGTCACAACTCCGTCTGTTGTTTATTTTGTCAATGTTTCCCATTTTTTCTTGTATGTTTTCCCCATTTTTCTCACCGATTGTAAATTCTATTTGACTTTGCCCTTGGCGGGGACTATGCTGTAATTGAAGATTGGAAACGTTACCGGGAAGGTTTCCGGAGCGGTCGCAGGGGGCGCTGGAGCATGACCATCAAGGATATCGCAAAACTTGCAGGGGTCAGCGTCAGTACGGTTTCCCGTGTGCTCAATGACCGGCCCGATGTGAGCGAGGATTCCCGCGAGCGGGTGCGCGCCGTCATCAAGGCGCACAAATACGTGCCCAACAACAGCGCGCGCGATCTGGTCAAGGTTCGCTCCGATGCGATCGGCCTTGTGGTGCGCGGCGTACAGAATCCCTTTTATACCGACATTATCCATGCCATCGAGCAAAAGCTCGACGCTTCGGGCTACACGATGGTCATGCGCCAGATCCCGTCCGGCGACGACGAGATTCAGTGCGGCGCGGTAATGGAAAAGGAAAAGCGCCTGCGCGGCATCATTTTCCTCGGCGGGCGCAGCGATTATTCCCCCGAGGAGGTTGCGCTTCTCAGCGTTCCCTACATCTGCTGTTCCTACACGAACTCTTACGGTACGCTGCCGCCGGACTCCTACTCCTCTGTTTCCATCGCTGATGAGCAGGAGGCTTACCGCGCAGTGAAGGAGCTTTACGAGAGCGGCCACCGCCGCATCGCCGTGCTGACCGCCGATCCGGACGACAGCTCGATCTCCCAGCTGCGCTACCTCGGCTATCAGCGTGCGCTGCGCGACTTTGGCTTGACCGAGCATCCGGAGGATCTCATCTGCGCCAGCGATTTTACCATCGCCAATGCCTATGCCGCGATGCAAAAACGCCTGCGTTCACCCGCCGACTTTACGGCAGTATTTGCCATTGCAGATGACATGGCCATCGGCGCAATGCGCGCCCTGCGCGAAAGCGGGCGCTCCGTCCCCAGCGATTGCTCCGTCATCGCCATCGACGGCATCAGTGTTTCGGAATACATCCACCCCATGCTCACCACCCTCTGCCAGCCCATGACCGCCATGGGTGAAACCAGCGTCGGCATTCTGCTCGACATCATCGAGGGGCGCAGCGGCCACCGCCACGTCACGCTGCCGACCGAGCTGCGCAAGGGCGCTTCCGTGCAGCGTCCCCATCAGTGATTTTCCCGCGGAACTCGCGTGAAAATAAATTTAAAAAGGAGTATAGATGAAATGAAAAAGTATCTTGCAATGATCCTTGCTCTTGTCATGGCTCTTTCTCTCGTCGCCTGCGGCGACAAGCAGGACGATGCCGCTGACAACAACGGCGATACTGCTACCGGCAGCGTCTACTGGCTGAACTTCAAGCCCGAGGCCGACGCTACGCTGCAGAAGGTCGCCGCCATGTACACCGAGAAGACCGGTGTGCCCGTCACCGTTGTGACCGCCGCTTCCGGCACCTACAACGAGACCCTGACCGCCGAGATGGACAAGTCCGCTCCCCCGACGCTGTTCGTCGTGGGCAACCAGGCCGCTGTTGAGACCTGGGGCGACTACTGCTACAATCTCTCCGGCACCGACATTGCCAACCAGCTGAACACCGACGCCTACAACCTCTACGACGCTGACGGCAAGCTCTGCTCCATCGGCTACTGCTACGAGTGCTACGGCATCATCGTCAACGAAGACCTTCTGGAGAAGGCCGGCTACACGCTTGGCGACATCACGAACTTTGAGACCCTCAAGGCCGTCGCCGAGGACATCCACGCCCGCGCTTCCGAGCTCGGCTTCGATGCCTTCACCTCCTCTTCCATGAGCGACGACTCCAGCTGGCGTTTCACCGGCCACCTCGCCAACCTCGAGTACTACTACGAGTCTGTGGACGATCCCGACGCCTGGAAGGCGTGCCCCCCGACCATCACCGGTGCCTACATGCAGAACTACAAGAACCTCTGGGATCTGTACATCAACAACAGCGCTGTGAATCCTGCGGATCTGGCTGCCGGCGGCTTTGACGCGGC
>DPGF01000039.1 GCA_003522105.1 Oscillibacter sp. | reverse complement strand
TCTCAAGGAAAAATAACGCAAAAATTCATGCAAAAGTTTACAAATTTTCCAAACTCTTCCAACACTTTAGCAGTATCATTTCCCTAAAAAGGCTTGACGAAGCCTCAAAAAGCAAGTATACTGAATGATGGTTACAAAATGTAACTTTTTTTACGTTGGCCCATTCTCTAAGGAGTTTTGATATGTCAGAACAGAAAAAACCGACCTCCCGGCGCAGCGGCGCGCCTTCACAGCGCCGCCGTTCAAGCACCGCGCAGCAGAGACAGACGGCAAAGCGCGGCGGTATGCCGCCGTGGCTGCACGAATGGATCGCGCAGCTTGCGATCGTCTGCGCCACGATCGGCGCGCGGATCCGCCGCATCGGCCCGCGCGCGCGCACGGTCATGCGCGAGAGCAAGGCGCGCAACTTCCCCGAATCCAACCGCTTTCTCGTGCAGGTGTTTCTCGTCATCGGCGGAATGATCCCGATGTGGCACGCACTGCTGCACGAAAGACTGCTGGCGCTGCGCCGCCAGCGCAACCATGCCGCCGGCGAGCATGAAGAGCGCTGGCACTGGCACGCACGGCGCGTGAATCCCTTCTACTTCATCGGCGGCGCGGCCGCCGTGGCCGCGATCGCGCTGTTCTTCTCGTTTTACACGATGGGAACGACCGTGATGTACAACGGCAATGTAGTCGATACGGTGGGCAGCGCCTCGCAGGCGCGCCGGGCCGCGGCGAAGCTGGAGAGCATCACCACCGAAACGCTCGGCACGGTCTACAAGATCGAGGACGGCGCCATTCATTATGCCACCGCCTTTGTCCGCCGCAGCGATGTGACGGACGCTACGACCTTCGAGCAGGATCTTGCCGACGAGCTCGGTCAGGTGACCTATGGCTACTCTCTCTATGTTGACGATGAGCTGATCGGCTCGACGGAATACGCCGGCGCGCTTGATGAGCTGCTGGAGCAGATCAAGCAGATGTATGTCTCCGCCGATACGCTGACAGTTGACTTTGTGGAAAACGTCCGCATTGCGGAGGGATATGTCCCGACGGAAAGCGTGATGAATCTCGGCGAGATCGCCGAGATCCTGAATTCGACCAAGACGGGCGAAGTGACCTACACGGTCGTCAAGGGCGACACCTGGGGTCAGATTGCCAACAGCCACGGCATGTCGTCCGCCGAGCTCGAAGCACTGAACCCCGGCTACGACATCAACCGCATTCACATCGGCGATGCGCTGACGCTCTCAAACGCCGTGCCGTACCTGACCGTTATGGTCACCGAGCGGCAGAACTATGTCGAGGACGTCAACTACGATGTGAGCTATGTGGACGATGCGTCCATGTATCAGGGCGATGAGCGTGTGATCTCCAAGGGCGCTTTCGGTAAGGCCGATATCGTGGCCGACGTCACTTATATCAACGGCGAGGAGCAGGAGCGCACGGTCATTTCCTCCGTCACACTCTCCGATCCCGTGGTGGAAACGCGCGCACGCGGCACGAAGGTGCGTCCCACCTGGTATCCCACCGGCAGCTTCCGCTGGCCGTGCTCGGGCCGCATCACCTCGTACTTCGGCTATCGCAACACCGGCATTCGCGGCGCGACGACGAACCACAAGGGTATCGACATTGCCTGCGCGCGCGGTACGCCGATCTACGCCGCCGACGGCGGACGCGTCATTTTCTCCGGTTATAAGGGCGCGATGGGCTATGTCGTGATCATCGACCACAACAACGGCTATGTGACCTATTACGAGCACAACGGTTCGCTGCTCGTTTCGGCGGGACAGACCGTCTACAAGGGCCAGCAGATCGCCAAGGCGGGCCGCAGCGGCGTCGCCAGCGGCGTCCACTGCCACTTCGGCATTCAGAGAAACGGTTCGTATGTGAACCCGCTGAACTACCTTAGCTAAAAATAAAGGACAGATGGCACGGGCCATCTGTCCTTTATTTTTAATAAGTTTGCGTTTCTTATCTTTTTTACTGCGCCGAGAGCGCGTGGCGGACTTCGCCGGTGAAGTAGAGCGAGCCCCAGGAGCAGATGGCGTCATCTTTGTCTGCCATGGCGAGCGCGCGGCGAACGCCGTCGTCGGTGTCGGCGGCGGGAATGGCGGGCACGCCCTGCGCGTTCAGCCAGCCGGCAAGCTCGTTTTCATCGAGTGCGCGCGCAGACGGCGGCGTGATGACGACAAAGGCCTTCGCAAGCGGCAGAGCGCGGCGCAGCATCTGCTGCCAGTCCTTGTCGCGCAGAACGCCCGTGAGGAAGATGAGCTTCTTGTCCCCGTAGAGCGAGGAGAGGGACGCCATCAGCGCGTCCGCGCACTGGGGATTGTGCGCGCCGTCTACGATGAAATCGGGGCTGCGGCGCAGAAGTTCGAGCCGCCCCGGCCACTGTGCGGTGGAGAGACCCTGATCGATGGCCGCATCGGTGAGCTTGTCCCATCCGCGCGCGCGCAGGGCAAAGCTTACGTCGACGACCGTGAGCGCGTTCAGAAGCTGATATTCGCCGAGAAGGCGCAGGTGGAACGGCCCGTGTCCGCGATAGCGGAAGACCTGCCCGTCGAGCGAGGAGGAAATGCGTGTAAGCTCGCTCTGCGCGGTGATGGTGAGGGGGACGTCCTCGCGCGCGCAAGTCTCACGCGCGACGTTCTCAACGCCTTCCGTCTGGCCGAAGAGCACGGCGTGCGCGCCATGTTTGATGATGCCGCACTTCTCCGTTGCGATTTTCTCAAGCGTGTCGCCGAGAATGGCGGTGTGCTCAAGGCCGATGTTCGTCACAACGCAGACCTCGGGCGCGGGAATGACGTTCGTGGAGTCCATGCGCCCGCCGAGACCGACTTCGAGGGCGACGATGTCGCACTGCTCCTGCACGAAGTAGAGAAAGGCGATGGCGGTCATGATCTCAAAGCCCGTGGGCATTTCGCTCATGCCCTCCGCCGCTGTGCGCACGGTGTTCGTGAGCGCGATGAGGGAAGCGTCGTCGATCTCGCGCCCGCACACGCGCATGCGCTCGTGAAAGCGCAGCAGGTGCGGCGAGGTATAGAGTCCCGTGCGGTACCCCGCGCTTTGCAGCACGGAGGCGAGCATCGCAGCGGTCGAACCCTTGCCGTTCGTGCCGGCAATGTGGACGAATTTGAGCTTTTCCTGCGGGTTGCCGAGCAGGCCCAGCAGCTCATACGAGCGGGACAGGCCCGGCTCGCTCTGCTCCCAGTTGTCGAATTGCAGATATTTGAGGGTCTCGTCGATGGTTTGCAGTTCTTTCACATTGTTCACCTGTATTTCTTTAAAATGCGGCGGAAGCGTCAGCCTCCGCCGATGGAATATCGTGTTACCGGTCGATCTTGCGCAGCGCTGCGGTGAATTCTCCGGGCAGCGGGCAGGAGAGCGAAACAAGCTCTTTTGTCCGCGGGTGAATGAATTGAAGCCCCACCGCGTGCAGGCACTGCCCCGTAAGGCCGGGGACGGGCTTTTTCGCGCCGTACACCGTGTCGCCCAAGATCGGGTGGCCGAGGTAGGCCATGTGCACGCGGATCTGGTGCGTGCGCCCGGTCTCGAGCCGGCACTGCACGTGCGTATAGCCGGGGTAGCGCGCGAGCACCGTCCAGTGCGTCACCGCGCGCCGCCCGCCGGGCACCACCGCCATGCGCTTGCGGTCACGGCTGTCGCGCGCGATGGGCGCGTCCACCGTGCCGCTGTCCTCGCGCAGGTTTCCCACCACGATGCACTCGTAGGTGCGCGCGAGCGTGTGGTCTGCAAGCTGGGCGGAGAGGAACTGGTGGGCATAGTCATTTTTTGCCGCGATGATGAGCCCACTCGTGTCGCGGTCGATGCGGTGCACGATGCCGGGGCGCAGCGCGCCGCCGACGCCGGAAAGGCTTGCGCCGCAGTGAAATAAAAGCGCGTTGACGAGCGTCCCGTCCGGATGCCCCGGCGCGGGGTGGACAACAAGCCCGCTCGGCTTGTTGACAACGATCACATCGTCGTCCTCGTAGACAACGTCGAGCGGAATATCCTGCGGCACAGCGTCGATGGGCGCGGGCTCCTCGGGGGTGAACTCGATGGTTTCATTCCCTATGAGCTTGAGGCTCTTACTCGGCACTTTGCCGCTGACGAGCACACGCCCTTCTTCGATGGCTTTCGCCGCTGCCGAGCGCGTCAGATCCTCCATGGCGCGGGCGAGAAAGGCATCGAGCCGCGCGCCGCGGTCTTCTTCACTTGTTTGCAGCAGGATCGGTTCCATCGGTCTTGTTCTCCCGGTGTTTCTCGTCGTATTTTCCGTAAAAGGCAAGGTAGTAAATGAGCGCGCAGATCGTGCCGCACACGACGAACACATCTGCCACATTGAAAACGGGGAAGTCCATGAACATCGTGTCGAGCATATCCACAACGTAGCCAAGGCGCACGCGGTCGATGAGGTTGCCGATGCCGCCGCCCAAGATGCACGCGAGCGACCACTGGCCGAGCGGATGGCGTACGACCTTCACAAGCAGCCACGCGAGCGACCACTGGCCGAGCGGATGGCGTACGACCTTCACAAGCAGCCACGCGAGCACACCCATGCCCACCGCCGTCAGAATGATGAGCAGCCACCGCGCGCCGGAAAAGCTCGACCACGCCGCGCCGTAGTTGTGCACGCGCGTGAGCCGCAGCAGCGGCGGCAGCAGCGGCTGCGACTGGCCGAGCGTCATCGTATTCACAACGAGCCATTTGACGGCCTGATCCGCCGCCACGCACAAAACCGCCGCGAGGGCAAGGCAGACCGCCTTGCCCTTTGAGCGCCGGTAAAAGCAGAAATATAAAATTGCCATCAGCGCGAGCGCGCCGAAAAAGCTCCACAGGATCGGCGGCGCGATGCTGCCGCTGACCATGATGACCGTCTCGCCGTCCGCGCCGCCGATCACGCCGATGTTGTTCATGTGTTCCCCTCTTCCTCCGCGGCGTTGTTTTCCGCAGGCGCTTCTTCCGCTTTTGCGACCTCCACGATCACAAGCTCCTCTGCCGCAGCGAGCGCGGCCTTTTCCTCTTCGTCAAGCGGCAGCGCCTCGCTCAGCTCGTGTGCGGTCTCCGGCACGACGAGGTAGCTCACACTATCATCCGCCTCGACGTACACAGCCATGCCGTGCTCGCGCAGGAAATCCGCCGCCTCGGGCAGATCAAGCGTGATGACGGCGTAATCGTCGTCCGCGTCGGCGGAACGGTCAGCGGTGCTGTCCTCCGGCACGCCTTTGTAGAGGAAGTCCTCGTCAGAGAGCGCGCTGTCCTTCTGCACGGCGGCGTAGGTATAGGAATAGCCGTCGTTCGCCGCGCCGCCGGCGGCATCGTCCATGGCGCTGCTGTTGTCGGCGGCTTCGTTCGCCGCGCTGTCGCTTTTGCTGGTCATCGCGGGCAGGATCTTCAGTGCGGCGGCCGAGATCACCACGAGCGCAAAGCAGGCGGCGAGCACGCGCGGCCACGCGCGGCGGCTGCGCTTTTTTGCACGCTCCTCTGCATGCACCCGGTCGAGCACACGCTCGGCAAAGCCATCCGGCGCGTCAAGCTCCGGCAGCTCTTCAAACATCGTGTGCAGGATCATCAGCTCCGAGAGAGCATCCCGGCAGTTTGGGCAGTGCTCCACGTGGGCGAGCAGCTCGCCCCGTTCTTGTTCGTCCAATTCTCCGTCCACGAAGGCAGAGAGCGCGGCGCCATACGCTTCGCAACATTTCATTTGGCGCTCATCTCCTTTTGATTACATTCTGTAACTTTTGACGAAGCAATTTCAAAAAAGTTCCCGCTTCCGGATAAAAAATTGCGCAGCAGCACGCGGCCCCGGCTGATGCGGGACTTGACCGTGCCCAGCTCAAGCGACGCGCTCTCAGCGATCTCCGTGTAGCTCAGCCCCTCGATCTCACGCAGAATGAGCACCTTTCGGTATTCCTCCGGCAGCGCCGAGAGCCCTTCCTGCAAGAGCTTTTGCGCCTCGCGGTGCTCCACGGCATCCTGCGGACGGGGCGCAGGATCGACCGCGTCGAGAAAAAGCTCCTCATCATCGAGCGACAGGCTGCTGCCCTGCTTCTTGCGCCGACGCAGCAGATCGATGCAGGCATTGGAGGCTAAACGGTAGATCCACGTGGAGAGCGAGGATTCCTGCCGGAACCGGTCGATCCCGCGCCAGAGCGCGAGGAAGGTGTCCTGCGCAGCCTCCTCGGCGTCCTCGCTGTTGCCGCACATGCGGAAGCACAGCGTATATACTTTTTTCTCATATTGGCGCAGCAGTTCTTCGAAGGCGGTTTCATCCCGTTTTTGAAGGCGCGCAATGAGTTCCCGTTCGTTCATGGTTTTTATCCTCAGCGCAGATCGCGCTTGATCAACACACTGAGCGCGTGCAGCTCATCGAGCGATGAGAGCTGCACGATCTTCTCCTTGTAATAGTTGGCGTGGCTGATGCCCTTGAGGTACCAGCACAGGTGGTGGCGCGCCTCGAGCATGGCGCCGCGCTCGGTGCCGTACTGCGCGGAAAGCTCGACCTGACGCACGGCGGTATCCCAGCGCTCGGCAAAGGGCGGAGGGGGTGGAACGTCGCGCCCGTCGAGCGCGGCGGCGGACTGCGCAAAGAGCCAGGGATTGCCGAAGCTCCCGCGGCCGATCATCGCCATGTCCGCACCCGTGAATTTGAGAATGCGCACGGCGGCCTCGGGGGAAAATACGTCGCCGTTGGCGATGACGGGGATACTCACCGCCTGCTTCACATCACGAATGGTGTTCCAGTCGGCCTCGCCGCCGTACATCTGCATGCGCGTGCGTCCATGCACTGCAACGGCGCTGACGCCGACCTGCTCGAGCATTTTGGCAAGCTCCACGGCGTTGATACTGCCCTTGTCCCAGCCGCGGCGCATTTTCGCCGTGACGGGCACCTTGACGGCGCGCACGACCGCCTCGGCGATGCGCGCGGCCTTTTCTACGTCGCGCATCAGGGCGCTGCCGTCACCATTTTTCACGACCTTGCCCACCGGGCAGCCCATGTTGATGTCCAGAATGTCCGCGCCGGAGATCTCGATCGCCATCTGTGCGGCCTCGGCCATGCAGGTTTCGTCGCTGCCGAAGATCTGCGCGGCAAACGGCTTTTCACCCGGAAACGGGCGCAGGAGCTGCGCGGTCTTCGCGTCGTGATAGCACAGCGCCTTGGCGCTCACGAGCTCGGTGACGGTGTAGCCTGCGCCGAGCTCGGAGCAGATCTGGCGGAATGCAGCGTCTGTCACGCCCGCCATCGGTGCGAGCGCCAGCTTCGACTCAATTTTTACGGTTCCGATCTGCATAGTCCGCCTCTTTTCGATAACAATACAAGCATAGTATAGCATAGCGATTTGCACAAGTCAAAGGGACAAAGGGACAGAGAAAAAACTTTTTTGCCCCCAACTGTTGACATTGCGGGGCGAGTATGCTATATTAATTGATACCGAGTCTGCCGGTGTGGTGGAACTGGTAGACACAGGGGACTTAAAATCCCCCGGTAGCAATACTGTACCGGTTCGAGTCCGGTCACCGGCACCAGTATTCTTAAATTCAATATCGCGGAGTGGAGCAGTTGGTAGCTCGCCGGGCTCATAAGCCGGAGGTCGTGTGGTTCAAGTCCCACCTCCGCAACCATATCGAGTGGATGTA
>DPGF01000082.1:28862-29165 GCA_003522105.1 Oscillibacter sp. | reverse complement strand
TCATGATCCAGACCTCCTGTTTCCAATCAAAAAATTCATAAGTAATGATACTGCACGGGGGCGAGCAGCGTCAATACCTTGTTTTCCTAACTTTTCCTGTGCTTTACCACGGTGAAATGTGCGGGGTGAACGAAATGACAAAAGCGCGGTAACTTTGCCTTGCACGCCGGATACCGCTGTGCTATAGTTAACCTGAACCCGCCCATGCTGAAAAAGCAGGGGCGGGTGCTTTGTTTTTCAGCAGACAGGAAAATTTCCCTGCCGCCGAAGCAGAGAAAGGGCCGTGTGCGCCATGATCGGCGC
>DPGF01000082.1:28317-28614 GCA_003522105.1 Oscillibacter sp. | reverse complement strand
CTGTAAAGGAACAGCACATCCTGCGCATCAAAATCGACAAATCTTCCAAGCGAGGCGGGCGAGAGATAGCGAATGTCGATCAGCGTGATCTCACGGTAGCCTTCTGCGAGCAGCGGAATGAGGCTTGCGCCGAAGGAATCGCGAAAGACAATGAGCTTGCGCTCCGTCTTTGCGTTCGGATTCTCGATGCGCAGCAGCGACTTCGGCCCTGAGAGGAAAATCTCGTACGGGTCGCTGCCGCCTGCCTTGTCGAGCGTGTAGACCGGCAGATATTCGCCGCTTTCATAGTCGTACACG
>DPGF01000082.1:0-28119 GCA_003522105.1 Oscillibacter sp. | reverse complement strand
CGCCGCTTTCATAGTCGTACACGCGGCAGCCTTCGAGCACGCTGTTCGTGAGATATGCAAGCTTGTCAGACTCCATCGGCAGCGCCGACTGCCCACGGTAAACGCCGTAAAACGGCGTATCAAGCGTGATCTCGGTAAAGTCCTCGGTGAGCGAGACACCCATCGCGTCCGCCAACGCCTGCGCCGTGGGGAGAAGCGCTTCCTGCCGCCAGTGGAGATCGGTGCGGTAGTAGGATCCAAGCGAGAGCGTGTCAGTCAGATCGACGAACTGCGCAAAATCGACCTTTTCCCGCATCAGGGCAAAGAATCTGTCGTAATCCATCGCCGGATAGCCGTTTTCGGCGGCGAGAAAGCAATTCTTGTCGGGAATAACGGAGAGATAGATGTTTGCCCCCGTGTCCTTGAGGTATGTTTCGTACACGTAGCGGAAGCGGTCGGCCGCATGGTCGAGGGAATCTTCACGGATCGTGTCGTCGAGCTTGGCGGCGTATCCGCCGGCCATGTAGATGCCGTTGTTGTCCTTTTCCCCGAAGAGATAGCGGACGGACAGGGCCTTGAGCGTGCGGAACCGGTCGCGCAGCGGGAACTGATCGAGCGTGTAGCTTTCAAAGTTCGACTGGAAGCGCCCGGAGAGCACCTCCTGCGCGCTGAAAAGCGGAAACTGCTTGAGCGGCCGGCGTTCGCTTTCCGACACGGCGTCGTCGCTTTTGAAGATGCCCCACAGTGAGAGCGTCAGCACCAGAAGCGCGGCGGCGCCGAGAGTGAGGAGGTCTTTTACTTGTTTGCTCATACGGTCTCCTCCTTAAAAGCGGAAGTAGAGGAACGGATTGAACGATCCGTCCACTAAGAAAGCTGTGCCGATCAAAAGCGGGAGCAGCACGCAGAGCGGCTCGAGCACATCGAGCGCGAGTGCCGCGCCCTTTTTCTCGCGCAGCAGTGCTACAGCCTTTTTCGGCAGCGGCGTTGCGCAGAGCATACCGAGCACGAGCAGCGGCGCATAGCTCTTGAGATAATAGACCGCCTGCGCGCTCACGAGCGGCAGATCTCCTGCGCCGAGCATCGCGCCGATGCGCGAAAATGCCTGCGCAGCGGTGCTTGCGTCGAAGAGCACGAAGCCGAGCGTGACGAAAAAGAGCGTATAGACGTGGCCGAAGATGCGGTGCTTTTCCAGTATCGGCAGCAGTACGAGCTTTTCAAGGAGCAGCAGGATCGCAAACCACAGCCCCCAGAGGACGAACGTCCACGCGGCGCCGTGCCACAATCCCGTTGCGAGCCAGACGATGAAAATGTTCAGCAGCTGGCGCGCCCTGCCTCTCCGGCTGCCGCCGAGGGGGATATAGAGGTAGTCGCGGAACCACGAGCCGAGCGAGATGTGCCACCGGCGCCAGAACTCGGTGATGCTGGTCGAAACATAGGGATAGTTGAAATTCTCCGAAAAGCGGAAGCCTAAGATGCGGCCAAGGCCGATGGCCATGTCGCTGTAACCGGAAAAGTCAAAGTAGACCTGAAGCAAAAACGCGAGCGCATAGAGCCAGACGAAAAGAACGCTTTCCTGCTGTGTCTGCTGATAGGCGCTTGCGAGCGCGCCGAACTGGTTGGCAAGCAGGATCTTTTTGCAAAAGCCGATCGTGAAGCGGCGCACGCCTTCCGCCGCGGCGGAAACGCTGTGCGAGCGCTCCCTGAGCTGCAAAGCAACGTCGCTGTAACGCACGATCGGACCTGCGATGAGCTGGGGGAAGAGCGAAACATAGGCGGCAAGGTCAATGAAGTTTCGCTGTGCCGCCGTGTCGCCGCGATAAACGTCGATGACATAGCTGAGCACCTGGAAGGTGTAGAAGCTGATGCCGATGGGAAGGCTCAGCTTCAAAAGCGGCAGGGAGAGCCCTGTGACGGCGTTGACGCTGGCAAGGAAGAAATCTGCATACTTGAAATAGCCGAGCAGCCCAAGACTCACGAGGATCGACAGCGACAGAAAGAGCCTTGACGCATTTCGCCCCCGGTATTTTTCAACGAGCAGGCCGAAGAGATACCCCTGCGCGATGGAGACGAGCATCAAAACGACATATTTCGGCTCGCCCCAGGCGTAGAAGAAAAGACTTGCGAGCAGCAGCGCCGCGTTTTTCAGCCTGCGCGGCACCAGAAAGTAGAGCAGCAGCGCCGCAGGCAGAAAATAAAAGAGAAAGGGAACGCTGGAAAAGAGCATGGACGCCTCCTGCCTTTCAAAAAATCAAATCAGACGATGGGCTCGTCGCAGACGACGGAAGCGCCGGAGAATGCGGCGGTGACCTTTTCGCTGAACTCATCGACCAGCTCCTCCGCGCCGAAGCAGGAGACAACATAGTCACCGAGCGTGAGGACAACGAGCTTGTCGGGGAAGCCGCACATCCACTGGCGGTTCATGATATTGTCCTTGAGGTCGGAAACAACCGTGTCAACGTCAGAAGAGTTCGTGACGTGGAAAGCACCGGCGGTGAAGGTGTTGGCGTTCATCATGTGGCTGAGGGACGCGGCGTCGGTCAGCTTGTCCGCGTCGGCGGCGGGGAAGCCGAGCATGGAGTCGAGCGTGTCGCCGTCCTCCACGCCGAAGCGGCCGGGAGCGTCCTCGGTCATGTTTGCCTCGTCATAGTCGCCGCCGACAACAGAGAACTTATCGTCGTCGGCATAGCTCGACCAGACGGTATTCAGCAGGGCAAGCGCGTCGGCGGGCTGAGAATCGCCGCCGTTGGTGTTGCCGTCGTTCTTGCTGCCGCAGGCGGCAAGGGAAAGGGTCATGGCTGCGGCGAGCAGCAGCGTGAGAAACTTTTTCATGGGAATTTACCTCCAAAATAATGTTGTATGTGTTGTTTGGTTGCTTCAGGGCCGCTCGGCGACCCAATAGCCGTTGGCGCTGTCGCAGCGCAGCACGGCGGCGGCTTTTCCGTCAAGATAGAGGGTGTAGACCGCGCTCTCATCGGGGGGATCGATCGTCCAGAGCAGTATTTCTCCGGCGGAAACGGTGCGGGCGGAAAGCGCACGCGGAGAAGAATCGGCGGTGGAATCCAGAATCCCTTCCGAAACGGAGACTTTCAGCGGCGCATCTGTCCGGCTCTCAAACGAGAGGGACAGGCACAGCGTCTGCACATCTGTGCTGCGGCCGTCGAGCGCCATTGGCATTGGCTGATCGATGGGGACGGGATCTGCGGAAAGCGCCGTGCCGTCGATGTAAATATCCGTTTCCGGCGTGCGGTGCATCACAAGCGCTGCCGTGGCAATGAGCACAAGGCAGGCCGCCGCGGCCAGCATGCGCGGGAACAGATAGGTTCTGTGCGGCTTTGCGCGGTATTGGCAGGCTGAGGCGATGAGATCGTCGTCCAGCTCGCTCATGGCGCGCGCCATTCCTTCATGCTTCACAGTATCCCTCCTTGATCAGATGCTCCCTGAGTTTTCTGCGCGTGCGCAGAAGTGTGGTTTTGATCCGGCTCTCGCCGCAGCGAAAGCGCGCGGACAGCTCCTCGATCGACTCGCAGTAAAAGTAGCGAAGAACGAACATGCTGCGCACCTCCTCGCTCTGTGTGCGAAGAAACGCGCTGATGCTCGCGCCAAGCTCTGCTGCGGCAGTCTCGCTCTCCGGGTCGGGCAGCGAAACGGCGCAGTCGTCCAGCTCGTCGAGCGAGAGGGCAAAGGCGTCGCCCTGGCGCTTCTGCGCGCTTTTTGCCTTATAGCGGTTGAGCGCCAGATTGCGCGCGATCCTGCCGAGAAAGGCGGAGAGGATCGCCGGACGCTGCGGCGGAATGGCCTCCCAGGCGTGCAGGTAGGTGTCGTTCACGTTTTCCTCGCTGTCGGCGCGGTCGGATAAAATGTTTTGCGAAATTTTCATGCAATAGGTTTCATATTTTGCGGCGGTCTCGGCGATGGCCTGCTCGTTCCGCTGCCAGTAAAGCTCGACGATCTGTTTATCGTCCATGCCTGCGCTCCTTTCTGTCTATCAAGTGCCATCATGGCGTAAAGACAACTTTTTTGCTCCCTGCGTTACAGGAAAAAGCAAATATTTTTGAAAGTATACCACATTCGCCCGTTTTCTAAAAGGTCGGTGCGCTATTTTTGGAGGGGGCGGGAACTTTTTCTGCCCGCGCGCCGTCTAACAGGTTAGATATCAAGAAACGGAGGTCACCCGACATGAAACGAGTTTTTGCTTTGCTGCTGGCTGCGGCAATGACGCTTTCCCTCTGCGCCTGCGGTGCGGGAAACGCAGACGAGCACGAGAAGGAGAAGAACGAAGTGAAAAAAGACCCTACCGCCGCGCAGTATTTGCAGGAGCTTGCCGTGAAGCTTGCCGAATATCCCGAGCTTCCCGCCATGCCGAACGAGGCGGAACTTGACGAGGCGTTCAGCACCATCGACTATGACAAGATGGGCGCGGACGCTTACGAAAAAGCGCAGGAGAAGATCTGGGAGGACTGGGACGTGCGCAGCAACGCCTATTATGACGCGCTCAAGGCGCTGCGCAGCAAGGGGGCGAGCAACCCCGCGGCGTTTTTGCACTTTACGCGGGCGGCGGCGGGCGCGCTGCTCTCCGCTGAGGACAATATTGTGCTCTCTCCTGCGAACCTCTATCTTGCGCTTGCCATGCTCAGCGAAACAACGGACGGCGAGAGCCGCGCGCAGATCCTGTCTCTCCTTGGCCTTGATGATACGGAGCTGGCGCAGAGCGCGGGCAACTACATCTGGCGCAACCTCTACGGCGAGACCTCGACGGGAAGAATACAGCTGGCAAGCTCCATTTGGCTCAAGGAGGGCGTGCCGTACAACGAAGAAACGCTTGCAACGCTCGCGCAGCAGTACCTTGCCTCGACCTTCTCCGCGCCGATGGGCGAGAAAAAGACGGACAGAGCCATCGCCGAGTGGATCAACGAGAATACCGGCGGCCTTTTGCGTGACGCCTCGGGCAGCATCGAAACAAAGCCTAAGACGGTGATGATGCTTTTGACGACGCTCTACTTTAAGGATCAGTGGCGCGATGAATTCTGGGAGAAAGAGACGAAAAAGGATACCTTCACCGCCGCGGACGGCGCGCAGCAGACCATTGACTTCATGCACCTCACGCAAGATCGCGCCGACTACTGCCGCGGCGAAAACTTCACGGTGGCGCAGCTGAGCTTTCGCGGCGGGCAGACGATGCGTTTCCTGCTGCCCGACGAGGGGACAACACTTGAACGCCTTCTTGCGGACGATACCGTCGTCGGCGGATTGATGATCTACGATATGGGGGTGAGCCTGCCGAGCGGCAAGCTCGTCTGGAGCGTGCCGAAGTTTGACGTCAGCTCCGATCTTGAACTGACGGACGCGCTTCGCGCGCTGGGCGTTTCTGATGTGTTTGACTTTGACTACGCGGATTTTTCGCCGCTCATCGACTTTGACCGCTTTGATAAGGCGGTCGCCGTGACGAAGGTGCAGCATGCCGCGCGCGTCAAGATCGACGAAAAGGGCTGCGAGGCCGCCGCCTTTACAGCCGTCACGGCGGACGCCCAATCCGCCGCGCCAGAGGATCTTCCTGTGGTGGAGATGAATCTGAACCGGCCATTCGCGTTCATGATCACCGGCGTGGACGGACTGCCGCTCTTCCTCGGCACGGTGAATAGCCTATAAGAGCAAAGCTGGCGCGCCGGCAGTAAAAAACAAATGATGCGAAAATGAAAAGGGGAGAAACGATGAAGAAATTATTTGCCTTTTTGCTCGCCTGCGTGTGCACGCTGGCGCTGTTTGGCTGCGCGGGAGCGAATGATGACAAATCGGACGGCGGACCGGAGGATGATTGGGCGCCGCTGACGGAGGCGCAGATCGAAGAATTTAAGGAGTTGTTTGCCTCCACTGCCGATGTGACGGATGAGACAACGGGAGAGTACCGCTATACGACCTCGACGCCGGTGAGCTGCTTTTTCACCTCGCATTACGACGATCCGCGCGATATCGACCTTGCGGAATTTTTGCGGTACTGTCCGCTCAGCACCACGCTGGGAGACGCGGACGTGGAGGAATTCCACGCAGTGCTCGACACGCTGGGAATAGAGGATGCGGAGAGGTTCAAGGTGCCGGATGACTGGGCGGTCCCCGTGCGGCGCATTCCCAAGAGTGACGTTTCCGCGCTTTTGACGCAGTGGGCGGATATCACGGTGGACGATCTGCGCAATCAGGATGGTGTGACGTACCTCGCACAGTATGATGCATTCTATGAGTTTACGAGCGATTTCGGCCCCGGATCCTTTATTCCGATGGGCGGCGAGCAGTACGGCGACAGCATCCGGCTGTGGAATGGGGACGGCGAAGGAACGCACGATGAGTTGACGCTGCACGTGCGGCAGGACGGGAGCTATTGCATCGAAGCCTTCCACGGGGTCACAACGTGAAGCAAAGAAGGGGTTCTCTCATGTGAGGGAACCCCTTCTTTTGCCTCGTGCAGCGCTTGCGCCGCTGCCATTCACCCGCGCGTTCGCGCGGGCTTCTTGCTATCTTTATGGTAAGTGAAAGAAAACAAAAAATGACTGACCCTTGATCGCGATTACTGAACTACGATCAAGGGTCAGTCATGATGAATATTGGGATCTCTCATATTCTGTTTTCTTCCTTCCTTTCTTCCGTGATCTGGTGCCGAATACCTCTTACTCCGGTTTCCACTCCTGCTATCTCAAACACTGCTGTTGCAGTGGTCTTACCTGAATGACGGTACACATCAGAGAGTGCTGCGCGATGGATATGATCGGAACCATTGGGATCGGGTTAACTGCTGAACTTACTTGTACATTGGTCTCACCCTTTCTGTGATTAAAGAATAGCAAGAATCGGGGTGGAAATCAAGTGGCGAAATGGATAAAGATACAGGATAAAAATTGTGTGCGTGGCTGATTATCCAAAAAATGCAAAAGAATGCTTGAATTTAATCATGCGCTTTAGTATACTAAAACTGTTGGGCCGCCCGAAAGGGCGACCCATTCTTCGTTATTTGCGGAAATAAACGCGATCCCACTCCGCAGAACCGGGGATAAGCGGCGGCTCAAGGATAAGCCCGCTCTTTCCACCGCGCTTTCCTTCGACCAGCAGGAGCGAGGGGGCGCTGTCCGCGGATTTGGCGAGAAAACGGAGACGCTTGGGCTCGATGCCGCTTGCACGCAGGGTGCAGAGAACGTCCGTGAGCCGTTCGGCGCGGTGAACAAGGGCAAAGCGCCCGCCATAGCGCAGAATGCGCTTTGCCGCGGCGCACACGTCCTCAAGCGTGCAGGATACTTCCTCCCGCGCCGTCCGGCGTGCTTCGCCGTCGGCGCTTTTGCCGCTGCCGGCGGGAAAATACGGCGGGTTGGAGATCACATAGTCAACGCTGCCGGGGAGCGGCAGGGTGGAGGTGTTGCGCAGGTCGCCCGTGTGAAAAACGGCGCGCCCCTCCCAGCCGTTTTCCAAAAAGCTCTTGCGCGCGAGCGCTGCCGCGGGCGCGGAAAGCTCCACATTTTCAATGATGAGGGAATCCTCGCGCGCAAGCAGGAGCGTGCCGAGAAGCCCTGTGCCGCTGCCGAGGTCGCAGACCGTGTCGCCGCGCGCGGGGCGGGCAAAGTAAGCGAGGGCAAAGCTGTCCGTTCCCGGCGGAAAGAGGGCGGTATCGTAGTAAAAGCAGGGGCCGTCCGGCCAGAGTTCGTCGCGCTGTTCCATGCGATGCTCCTTTCCGATGATAAAAATAAGGACGCGCGAAAGCGCGTCCTTATTTTTTAAGTACTCTTGAGCCTTAGGCCTGAGAGATGGCGCCGTTGGGGCAGGTATCAGCGCAGGAGCCGCAATCGAGGCAGGCATTCGCGTCGATCTGATACTGGGAATCGCCCTGGGAAATAGCACCGACGGGGCAAGCGTCTGCGCAAGCACCGCAGCTGACGCAGGCAGAGCTGATCTGGTAAGCCATAATTAGTACCTCCATAAGTTGATGAGGTTATTATAGCATGTCAATGTGAAAATGCAAGAGTCAGAATGTAGGAAAATATTGAATTTTCTGTGTCGTTTGCGGCGTTTATTTTTGGGGAAAGCGGTTAAAAATGATAGGACGAAAATGCATTGGGAGGCGGAGAGATGAACGACCGGAAATTCAGCGTGCGCGCCGAGCAGGTGCTGCGCTGCGCGCAGGCGGCGGCGGGAGAACTGGGGCACGGATACGTGGGGTGCGAGCATTTGCTCCTTGCGATGCTGCGCGAAGAGGGCGACGCGGCCTGCCGCGCGCTGAACGCATCGGGGGTCTATGAGAAGGCGATGCGCGAAAAGATGATCGAAAAGCTCGGGCGCGGCACGGCGGAGAAATCGACGGTACAGGGGCTCACGCCTCACGCGCGCAGCGCGGTGGAGCTTGCCGTGGGAGAAGCTGTGCGTGCAGGCAGCGGCGTGATCGAGGCGGGACACTTACTGCTCGGTATCATGCGCGACAGCACGAATACGGCGGTGCGTTTGCTGCGCCTTTCCGGGGTGGACACACGAAAGCTGTACAGTGAAACACTGTGCGCGATGAGCGCTTCCCCGCGCAGGGCGCCGCTGCCCGAGGTGCGCGCGAGCCGCAGCGAGGGCAAGAGCGGCAAAACGCTTGCAGAATTCACGCGCGACTTAACGGCCATGGCGCGCGAGGGACGGCTCGATCCCGTGATCGGGCGGGACGAGGAGATCGCCCGCGCACTGCGCATTTTAACGCGGCGGACGAAAAATAACCCCGTGCTCATCGGCGAGCCGGGGGTGGGCAAGACCGCTATTGCCGAGGGCCTTGCCGAAAGGATCGCCGCGGGCGATGTGCCGGAGGAACTGGTGGACAAGCGCATTTTGCTGCTCGACCTATCGGGCATGGTGGCGGGGACAAAGTACCGCGGCGAATTTGAAGAGCGCATCCGCGTCCTGCTCGATGAGGTGCGGCGCGACGGCAATGTGATCCTCTTCATCGACGAGCTGCATACCATCGTCGGCGCGGGCAGCGCTGAGGGAGCGGTGGACGCGGCGAATATTCTAAAGCCCGCCCTCGGGCGCGGAGAGATCCGCGTCATCGGAGCGACAACGCTTGCGGAGTACCGTAAATTCATCGAAAAGGACGCTGCGCTCGAGCGGCGCTTCCAGAGCGTGCAGGTGCGAGAACCGGACGAGGGAAAGACGCTTGCCATTCTGCGTGCCCTGCGGCCGAAATATGAAGCGCACCACGGCCTTGCGATCGAGGACGGCGCGCTTTCTTCGGCGGTGACGCTTTCCAAGCGCTATCTGCCCGACCGCTTTCTGCCGGATAAGGCCATCGATCTTGTCGATGAGGCGGCGGCGGGCGTGCGCATGAGCGCGCGCAGCGCCTCCCCCGCGCTGCGGGAGATGGAAGAGCGGGCTGCCGCGGCTGCACGGGAAAAGGAAGCGGCCATCAGCGCACAGGATTACGAAAAGGCAGCGGGCCTGCGCGATGCGGAGGAGAGCTTCCGCGCGCAGGCGGCAGCAGAGCGGAAAAAGCAGATCTGCGAAGCCAAAAATATGAAAAATCGCGTGACGGCGGAGGACATTGCGGCGGTGCTCTCGAACTGGACGGGGATTCCCGTCACGCGGCTGAATGAGAGCGAGAGCGCAAGACTGCTGGCGCTGGAGGCGACGCTTCATGCGCGCGTTGTGGGGCAGGACGAGGCGGTGCGCGCTGTGGCGCGCGCCGTTCGCCGGGGCAGAGTCGGCGTCAAAGATCCGCGGCGGCCGGTCGGGTCGTTTCTCTTCCTCGGGCCGACGGGCGTGGGCAAAACAGAGCTGAGCCGCGCGCTCGCCGAGGCGGTGTTCGGCAGCGAGGAGGCAATGATCCGCATCGACATGAGCGAGTATATGGAAAAGCACAGCATTTCGCGCCTGATCGGCTCGCCGCCGGGTTACGTCGGCTACGACGAAGGCGGGCAGCTGACGGAAAAGGTGCGGCGAAAGCCGTACAGCGTTGTGCTTTTCGACGAGATCGAAAAGGCGCACGAGGACGTGTGGAATATCCTGCTGCAAATTTTAGAGGACGGCGTCGTGACGGATGCGCAGGGGCGGAAGGTGGACTTTCGCAACACAGCGGTCATCATGACGTCGAACGTGGGTGCAAAGAGCATCACGGCGGCGGGGACGCCGCTCGGCTTTGCCCCGCAGGAGCAGGAAAATGCCGACGCGCGCTTTGCTGCGGTGAAAAGCGCGGTGACGGCGGAACTCAGGCGGACGTTCCGGCCGGAGTTTCTGAACCGTGTAGATGAAACGATCGTTTTCCGGCAGCTCCAAAAGGAGGACAGCGCCGAGATCGCGCGGCGTCTGCTTGCACAGACGTGTTCGCGCGCCGCGGCGCTGGGGATCACGCTGGAGATCCGCGAGGAGTGTGCGGCGTCACTCGCAGAGCGGGGCTGCGACGCCGTGTACGGCGCGCGGCCGCTGCGGCGGCTCATCAGCACGGAGGTCGAGGACGCGCTCGCAACCTGCCTTTTGGACGGCACGCTCGCAAGCGGCGACACGGCTGTGCTGCGTGCCGGGGAAACGGCGCTGCACCTTTCCAAAAAGGAAGAAACGGCACTGGCAGCGTTTGGCGCGCACGAAAACGAAGCAGGGACGTGAAAAAGGAGGGCGCTTCCCAACGGAAACGCCCTCCTTTATGATATGAGAACCGAAATCAGTCGAATCGGGTTACGTCGGTGCTCAGGTCGTAGCTTGCCTTGAGCGCCTTGAGCTTTGCCATCGGCTCACCGGCGGCGTGCTTATCGAGCGCGGCGCGGTCACGCCAGTGCTCCACGAGCAGCACGCAGTTTTCCTCGGCGAGAGGCTGGTAGTAGTCATACTGTATGCAGCCCTCTTCCGCGAGGACGGCGGCGCGCAGGCCGCTTCGCTCCATCTCTTCTGCAAAGTCCCTGGCCTTTTCGCCGCGATAGAGAACGTGAAGTAAAATGCCTTCCATAAAGTTACGCTCCTTTCCTGCTGTGCGTATTACGATACGTCGATCATTTCGAGGTATTTGTAGCCGTTTTCGGCAATGTGATCCTTGCGCCCCTGCAAATTGTCGCCGAGCAGCAGATCGAACGAGCGCGCGGTGGCCTCCGCTTCCTCGGGCATGACCTTGATGAGGCGGCGCGTTTCGGGATTCATCGTTGTCAGCCACATCATCTCGGGGTCGTTTTCGCCGAGACCCTTCGAGCGGTCGACCTTGTAGCGCTTGCCCTCAAGGTCTTTGACGATGTCGTTTTTCTCCTTGTCGGTGTAGGCGAACCACGTCTTTTCGCCGCAGGTGATCTCGAAAAGCGGCGTTTCGGCGATGTAAACATAGCCCTCGCGGATCAGCGTGGGGCAGAGACGGTAGATCATCGTCAAAATGAGCGTGCGGATCTGGTAGCCGTCCACGTCGGCATCGGTGCAGAGAATGACCTTGTTCCAGCGGAGGTTATTCAAGTCGAAGGCGTTCAGATCCTTGACGAACTTGCCGGGGACCTCCACGCCGCAGCCGAGCACCTTCAAAAGGTCGGTGATGATCTCGCTTTTGAAAATGCGCGGATAGTCCGCCTTGAGGCAGTTTAAGATCTTGCCGCGCACGGGCATGATGCCCTGAAATTCGCCGTCGCGCGAGAGCTTGACGCTGCCGAGGGCACTGTCACCCTCAACGATGTAGATCTCGCGGCGCGAGACATCGCGCGTGCGGCAGTCAACAAATTTTTCCACGCGGTTTGAAATGTCGATGCTGCCGGAGAGCTTCTTTTTGATGTTCAGGCGCTGCTTTTCCGCGCTTTCGCGGCTTCGCTTGTTGATGAGCACCTGCTCGGCGATCTTGAGCGCGTCGACGCGGTTTTCAATGAAATAGGTCTCAAGGCGGGACTTCAGGAAGTCCGTCATCGCCTCCTGCACGAACTTGTTCGTGATGGCCTTTTTGGTCTGGTTTTCGTAGCTCGTCTGCGTGGAGAAGTTGTTCGAAACAAGGATCAGGCAGTCCTCCACGTCCTGCCAGGCGATGCGCGCCTCGCCCTTCTGGTATTTGTTGTTCTCCTTGAGATACTTGTCGATGGCGTAGACAAAGGCGGTTTTTGCTGCCTTTTCGGGGCTGCCGCCGTGTTCGAGCCAGGAGGAGTTGTGGTAGTGCTCGATACGCTGCACCTTATTGGAAAAGCAGCACGCGCAGGAGAGCTTGACCTTGTATTCAGGCTTGTCGTCGCGGTCGCGGCCGCGGCGCTCGGTCTCCCAGAAGACGGGGGTGGTCAGTCCTTCCTCGCCCGCGATCTCGGCGACATAGTCGATGATGCCGTTTTCATAGAGAAAGTCCTGCGTCTCGAAGCGGCCGGGGAGCACCTCGTTCTTGAGCCGGAAGGTGATGCCTGCATTGACGACGGCCTGACGGCGCAGGGTATCGACGTAGTAGTCAATGGGAATGTCAATGTCGGTAAACACGTCAAGGTCGGGCAGCCAGCGCGTGCGCGTGCCGGTCTTCTTGCCGCGGTCGCTTGGCTCGACTGTCAGCTCCTGACCCTTTTTGCCCGTCGGCTCGCCGCGCTCAAAGTGCAGGGAGTATTTGTTCCCGTCGCGCCAGACGGTCACGTCCATGTAGCGCGAGGAATACTGCGTGGCGCAGGCGCCGAGACCGTTGAGACCGAGGGAGTATTCGTAGTTGTCGCCGTCTAAGTTGTTGTATTTGCCGCCGGCGTAGAGTTCGCAGTAGACGAGCTCCCAGTTGAAGCGCTTTTCCTTGGCGTTATAGTCCACGGGGCAGCCGCGTCCCATATCCTCTACTTCGATGCTGTGGTCTAAGTAGCGGGTGACGGTGATGAGCTTGCCGTGCCCTTCGCGCGCTTCGTCGATGGAGTTGGAAAGGATCTCAAAGACGGCGTGCTCGCAGCCGTCCAGTCCGTCCGAGCCAAAGATGACGCCCGGGCGCTTGCGCACACGGTCCGCTCCCTTGAGCGACGAGATGCTCTCATTGCCGTAATTCGTTTTTTTTGCTTCTGCCATTGCGCATTCTCCATTTCGCCGAAAATTAACATTCTGATCGTCAAACACAAAATTTAGTACATTATACGATTTTTTGACCACAATAGCAAGTGGACGGCGGAGATTTTTGTCGGCGGTGCGAAAATGCGGAAGTTGGGAGGATAGGGGTGCTGTTTATGCCGAAGTGTGTCGGGCATAATAAAACGTCAACCACGGAAAAAAGACTGGGGGAACAAAGTTATTCACAGTTTCCACAGAGTTTTCCACATCGTTATGTCAACAGAATATCCGCGTATAAAACATGAATGGACACGCTTTATTCTTTTTCGTGCGGTGCGGGGAAGGAAAAGAGAAATTCGTCAATTTGCCCCTTGACCGCGCTTACGCGGAAATGGGCGGAAAGAGCGCCCGGCACGCGCCCTTTCCGTCACAGCAGCATCAGGATAACGCCATACACGACGCTTGCGAGTGTGCCAAAGACAATGACCGGGCCTGCGACCACGAACATCTTTGACGCCATGCCGGTGATGAGTCCTTCACTTTTGAAGTCGATGGCGGGGGAAACGACGGAATTTGCAAAGCCTGTGATGGGTACGAGCGTGCCCGCGCCGGCAAAGCGCGCAATGGAGTTGTAGAGATTGAGTCCTGTCAGAAGTGCGGAGAGGAAGATGAGGCAGATCGAGGTCGCGGTGCCTGCGTCTGCTTTTTCAAGGCCGAGCGAAAGAAAGCCTGTCTGGATCAGCTGTCCGAGCGCGCAGATCGCGCCGCCGATGCAGAAAGCGAAGGCAGTATCCTTGAAGATCGGCGATTTGGGTGAAAGGCGTTTGACATAGGCCTGATATTCCTGCGGGGTCATATCCATGTGAGATCACTCCTTTCCCCGTAGTCTTTGCCGGAAACGGGCGGAATATCCGCGCGGGAGCATCTTGCGCGCAGCATAGTTTGTGTTACAATAGGCAGGAACATGTTGACAAAGGAGCTGACGCGATGCGACCGCTGGGACTGTATCTCCATATCCCGTTTTGCAAAGCGAAGTGCATTTACTGCGATTTCTATTCCCTGCCGCGTTCGGAGGAGAAGATGGACGCCTACACCGAGGCGCTGCGGCACGAGCTGATCCATTGGGCGGCCGAGGCGAAGGACTGTACCGTTGACACCATTTACTTTGGCGGCGGCACACCGAGCTATCTGGGCGCCGACCGGCTCTGCCGCATTCTGGAAACAGTTTTTGCGCATTACCATGTGGCAAAAGAAGCCGAGATCACGACTGAGGCAAACCCTGACAGCGCGCGGGAAGAACGCGCGCTGCGGCAGCTTAGAAGCGCCGGCTTCAACCGCATCTCGCTCGGAATGCAGTCTGCAAGCAATGAGGAACTGCGCCTGATCGGCCGCGTTCACACGCATGAGCAGACCGTTGCGGCGGTGCGCGCCGCCCGCGCGGCAGGATTCGACAATGTGAGCCTCGATCTCATCTACGGTCTTCCCGAGCAGAGCATGGCGAGGTGGCGGAAGAACCTGGACGCCGCGATCGCGCTGGAGCCGGAGCATCTCTCCTGCTACGGGCTTAAGATCGAGGAGAGCACGCCGCTTTACAGGAAAAAGGACGCCCTTGTTATCCCCGATGACGACGCGCAGGCGGAGGAATACCTTGCAACGGTCGAAACGCTCGCGCGCGCGGGCTACCACCAGTATGAGATCTCCAATTTCGCACGTCCCGGACGCGAATCACGCCACAATTTGAAATACTGGCTGATGCAGGAATATCTGGGCTTTGGCCCGGGCGCGCACTCGGACTTTGGCGGACAGCGCTTTGCCTGTGCACGCGATCTGAACGCGTACCTCGCAGGAGGGGAGAGCCTTTCCGAAAGCGCTTGCCCCGCGGAAAAGGAGCGTGAGGAGGAACGTGTCATGCTCGCCCTGCGTACGGTGCAGGGGCTTGACCTTTCTACGCTCAGGGAGGACACACGGGACGCGGAAGCGGTGCTTGAAGAGTGCGCGCGCCACGGCCTTGCCCAAAAGGAAAACGGCTGCTGGCACCTGACGCCGCAGGGCTTTCTCGTTTCGAATGCCGTCATCGTGCGCGTACTCGAGGCGCTGTCGCTGTGAAAAAATAAAAAATTTGGAAACCTTTTCCGTATCTCTGCGTCTTTACTTATGGCAGGACATCTGATATACTGTATTATGTTTACCAATTCGAGGCATTTCAGCAAGGAGGCATATTGTGAAATCCATCATTCGAAAGTTTTTGTCGCTGTCGCTGGCGGTCGTGCTGGCGGCCGCTCCGCTGACGGCGTTCGCGTCTGACGCGCTCGGCGACGAGCTGATCAGCTCAAACGTCGAGGTCAATGAGCGCACCGAGCTCAACGCCGGTACGTTCTGGAGCAATACTTATTCCGATCTCCGGCAGGAAAACTATGTGGTTTATGAGCCGAACCGCAGCGTGAAGCCCATCGTGACGAGCGGCGATTACAGCACGCAGCTCACCACCGTTTCGTCGGCGGCGCGTACGCTGGAAGCGGACGGCTGGCGCGTGGTTGCGGGCGTCAACGGCGACTATTACGATACGGCCAACGGTATTGCGCTCGGCAGCGTGATGAGCGACGGCGTTTTCCACAATATTTCCGGCAGTTATTATGCCTTGGGCTTTTATGACGACGGCAGCGCCGTGATGGGAAAGCCCGACCTTCGCATCAGCGCTGAGACGGATTATGATTCTTTCAGCATTTCGGCGATGAACTATATCCGCCAGACCTCTTTCGGCATTTTCATGTACGACGACAGCTTCAATGCCCGCGGTACTATTGGCACGAGCGAGCCGGGCTATGATGTGATCTGCTCGGTGCGCCGCGGTGAGCTGAGCATCGGCGGAGAAATGACGCTCGAAGTCGAGGATATTGTGGAAGGCAGCGTGGATACGGCTGTCGGCAGGGGACAGTATGTACTGTCTGCCAACCTCAACTCCGGCGAAAACTATCTCAATGCGCTTCGCGCGCTTCGCGTCGGCGACCGCATCACGGTCTCCGTCGACGCAAACAGCAGCGAATGGGACGGCGTGACGAATCTGATCGGCGCGCTCTATCAGCTCGTGGAGAACGGGCGGGTCTGCTCCGGTCTCAGTGCCGGCAACGCGCCGCGCACGGCGGTCGGTCTCAGACGCGACGGCTCTCTTGTGATGTACACCATCGACGGCCGCCAGAGCGGCTATTCCGTCGGCGCGACGCTGACGCAGGTCGCCGAGCGCATGCTTGAGCTTGGCTGCGAAACGGCGCTGAGTCTGGACGGCGGCGGCTCGACTGCGATGGTCGCGACGAATCCCGACAGCACGACGGCATCGCTTGTGAGCAAGCCCTCCGGCGGCAGCGAGCGCGCGGTGACGAATCACCTCTTCCTTGTGGCGGACAACCGTCCGACGAACTCCGTGGGGCATGTGTATCTTGAAAGTGAGAGCAGCCGCGTGCTGCCGAACGCGCAGGTGAAGCTCAGCGCGACGGTGCTCGACACGAATTACATTCCGATGTCTTCGCGCGACGTAACGCTGCGCGCCGACCGGGGCACGATCGAAGATGACGTGCTGACCGCACCCGATTCCGGCACGGTGACGGTACGCGCGAGCGCAGGCGGCGCAAGCGCCGAGCTTGAGATCGAGGTCGTGACGCAGCCCGACAGCATCAGCGTGCAGCAGAACGGCAAGGCCGTGAGCGCCATCACGCTGAGCGCGGGGGATAAGGCGGAGCTTTCCGCTGCGGCGATGTATCGTCACCTGCCGGTGCTGGGCGATCACAGAGGCTTTGTCTGGACGGTGCAGGGCAATGTCGGCACGATCGAGGACGGTGTGTTCACGGCCTCCGGCAATGTCGGCAGCGGCAGCGTGACGGTGAGCCTTGGCCGTGTTTCGGTCACGATCCCTGTGACGGTGACGGCGCGCGCTCTGCGCACGCTCGACGGTTTTGAGACGTCGTTTGCCGCCATGACCGGCACACGCGCGATGCTCTCCTATAATAACGACATGAGCCGCGTTCATAACGGCTTTGCTTCGGCACGCCTCGACTATGCGACCGGCAGCGGCGGAGATGCCTACATCGGCATGCAGTATGCCGTACCTTCGAACTATGACCAGCTCAATTTCTGGGTCTATGGTGACAACAGCGGCGCACAGCTCGCTCTGGTGACGGATACCGGATATGTAAATGTCGGCGCGCTGAATTTTTCCGGCTGGAAGCTGCTGACGGTGAACCTCGGCACGGCGTCGAGCATCACGGGCATGACGGTATCCTCCGTGAGCGATCTCATCAGCGCGATCTACCTTGATCAGCTCGTGCTTTCCTACGGCGGTCTGGCCGACACGACCGCACCGAAGATCACGCTCCGCTACGATGCTGCGAGCAACAGCGTAACGGGCAGCGTGAGCGACGATACCGACGGCGCAGCCGTTCCGACCGTCCGCGTGAGCTTTGACGGCAAGAGCCATTCCTCCTACACCTACAATCAGGCGAACGGCACGCTGAGCATTGCGCTTCCCATTGCCGACGGTGCGCAGCACCGCGTGAGCGTGGTCGCGGGTGATGCGAGCGGGAACCTGAGCCGCGCAGGCGTGAGCGTCGGCACGGCAAGCACGATGCCCGCCTTTGCCGACATGCACGAGCACTGGGCGAATGACGCGGTGGCGTACCTCAAGCGCAGCGGTATTTCGAACGGCTCCAACGGCTATTTCCTGCCCGATACGAACATCAGCCGTCAGGAGTTTGCCGTGCTGCTTTCCCGCTATCTTGGCGCTTCGGTGGATCTTTCCTCCGTTCAGCTCCCGTTTGCCGACGTGAATCAGATCGCACCCTGGGCACTGGACGGCGCGAAAACGATGTATGCCCTCGGCATCATCAAGGGCAGCTCCGATGATTCCGGAAAGCTCTACTTCAACCCTGCGGCCAATGTGAGCCGTCAGGAGGCGGTGACGATGCTCGGCCGCCTGACCGAAAAGGGCTACGCCCAGCCGGCACTCAAGTTTACCGACAAAGCGTCCATTCAGCCCTGGGCGGCGGAGTATGTGAGCACGCTGAGCGAGATGGGCATCATTACGGGCTTCAGCGACGGCAGCTTCCGTCCGAACGGCGCAATGACGCGCGCACAGGTGGCAACGGTGCTTTACAAGTTTTAAAATAAAAGGAGAGCAGCGAAGGCTGCTCTCCTTTATTTTAAAGAGATTTTCATAAAAGGGACTACCTTTTTTGCTTGCTGCGTGATATGATAACTCAGAATAGGCATCGGAAGCGAAAGGAGCGTGATGGGCATGAGAAAAACGATGGCGGCGCTTGTACTGAGCGCACTGGTGCTGGTGCTTTCAGGCTGCGTATTTACCAAGCCCGAGGCGTCGCTCTACCGCCTGCCGAAGCTCTCGGGCGAGTATGAGTCGCTCGAATCACAGATCGACGCGCTGCTTTCAAGCGGCGCGGAGTATGCCGCGCCCACCTCTGGCAGCAATCTGCAAAGCGTGCAGATGATCGACTTAGACGGTGACGGCGAGGAAGAGGCTGTGGCGTTTTTCCGCCGCGCGAACGACAAAAAGCCTATGAAGATCTACATTTTTAAGGCGGCCGGCGATAACTACGAGCGTTATGCCGTCATCGAGGGAACTTCCAACCAGATCTACAGCGTGAACTACGCCGATTTGGACGGCGACGGGCGGAAGGAGATCCTGGTCGGCTATAAGAGCAGCTCGGACGTGCAGGGCCTGTCCATTTATCCGCTTAGTCCGGGTACGCCGGAGCCGCTGCTGATCACGGGATATTCCCGCTATGCAAATCTTGACATGGACGGCGACGGAAAGCAGGAACTGCTTATTATTTGCAGCGATGAAGAGAGCGGTGCGCGCGTCGATTACTACAACTGGGATGAGGGTGTTTTGCGCGCTAAATCGTCGCTGCGGCTCTCTTCTTCGGTGGCAGAGCTGAGCCAACTGACGGCGGGGACGCTGACAGGCGGCGAAAAGGCGCTTTTTGTCACGAGCGTGACGGGCGACAATCTGACGGTGACGGACGTACTGGCGCTGCGGGGCGGACGGTTGCAGAACATTGCCTCCGCTGCGGACGTGAATCAGGCGCCCGCGGAGCAGATCTTCCTCGGCCTTTTTCCGCGCGATGAGAACAACGACGGCGTGACCGAAGCGCCGATGACACGCGCGCTGCGGCGCTTTGACGAGGAGAGCGAGCCGCAGTACTATGTTCTGTGGGAGCAGTACAGCGTGGACGGGACTGTGAGCGACGTGCAGAGCTGCTTCCACAATGTGAGCGACGGCTGGAGCCTTGTGCTGCCGGAGGAATGGAACAAAGCCAAGCTGACCGCCGCGCGCAGTGCGGGCGGCGACGAAAGCATCGTTTCCTTCTACCGCGCGAACGAAAACGGTTCGTGGGAAAAGCTGCTGACGATCTACCGCCTGACGGGCGAGGCGCGCGAGGGACTTGCCGATATCGGTGATCGCTTTGTGCTTGCGCAGCAGGTGGACGCAGTGTATGCCGCCGAGATCGGGAGCAAGTGGAGCGTGCAGCTCGACGAGCAGTCGCTGCGCGAGCGGTTCTCGCTCATCATGGCGGAATGGACCATGGGAGACAACTGAGAGGAGGAGAAAAGAGATGAAAAAAGTACTGGTGCTGGAAGATGAGGCCAGTATCCGCAGCTTTATCGTCATCAATTTGCAGCGCGCGGGTTACGAGGTCGTGGAGGCCGAGTGCGGCGAGGAAGCGCTTGCAAAATTGCAGGAAAATCCCGATACGCGGCTGTGCCTGCTCGATATCATGCTGCCGGACATCGACGGGTTCGAGGTCTGCCGCCGCATCCGTATGTCGAACTCTCAGATCGGCATCATCATGCTGACGGCGCGTGCGCAGGAGATGGACAAGGTGACGGGGCTGATGACCGGCGCGGACGACTATGTGACCAAACCCTTTTCTCCGGCTGAGCTCACCGCGCGCGTGGACGCGCTGCTGCGCCGCACGGGCGATAATACGCCTGCGGTGCGCACGGGAGAGCTGTATCAGCCGCCGTTTTTGCTGAATATGACGAACCGCACCCTGGAGAAAAACGGCGAGCGCGTGAAGCTGACGCAGCTGGAATATTCGATCGTCAAGCTCTTTATGGAAAACCGCGGCAAGGCGCTCGCGCGCGAGGAGATCCTCGACGCGGTGTGGGGCAAGGGATATTTCGGCGAGCTTAAGATCGTGGACGTGAATGTGCGCCGGCTGCGCATCAAAATTGAGGACGACGCGCAGGAGCCGAAGTATATCTCCACCGTGTGGGGCTTCGGTTATAAATGGACGGTGTGAACACATCGCACGAAGGAGGGGCTGCAATGCCGGAAAATCGAAAAGGCTTTGCCTCGGCGCTGCATATCCGCGGCCTTCGCCAGCGGTGGATGCTTTCGGCGGTGCTGCCGATCTTGCTGCTGCTTGTTTTGGCGGTGGCCCTTTTCAGCGTGGGCGTGCAGGAATACTACTATAATGCGATGCGCTCGGGTCTTGAAAGCCGCGCGCGCATCGCGGCGGAGACCTTCTCGGGCTACGGCGTGAAGAGTTACAGCGAATACTACCGCCTTGCCTCGTATTCCGCGGAGACCTTTGAGGAAAAGGACACGATCGAGCTGCAATTCATCAATACGAACGGCCGCGTGCAGGTCTCGTCCTACGGTCTCACGGCAGGCACGCTGCCCGGAACGGAGGACATTGAGCGCGCCATCGCCGGCAATATGGCATCGTTTCAGGGGCGCGACCCGCAGACGGGGGAAAATATTCTTTCGGTGTCCTATCCGCTGTTTTTCAATTCCCGCGTGGTCGGCGTGCTGCGCTATGTAACGTCGCTGCGCGAGGCACAGCACCGGGTGCTGATGGAATCGCTGTTCGCCTCGGCGGCGGCGCTCGTGTGCATGGCGCTCATTGCGGCGTCGAATGCCATTTTTATTAACAACGTTGTGCAGCCTGTGGCGGTGGTGAGCGATGCGGCGCGCCGCATTTCCGGCGGAAGCTACGGTATTCTGATCGAAAACCGCTACCGCGACGAGCTGGGAGAACTCGTGGACAATATCAACGATATGTCGCTCAAGATCAGCCAGGCGGAAAAGATCCAGCAGGAGTTTATCTCGTCTGTTTCCCACGAGCTGCGCACCCCGCTCACAGCCATCAGCGGCTGGGCCGAGACGCTTTCTGCCGATCCGGGCGCGAACATCGACCAGACCAAGCGCGGCCTCGGGATCATCTTGAAAGAGTCCCGCCGGCTCACCACGATGGTCGAAGAGCTGCTGGAGTTTACCAAGATGCAGGACGGGCGCTTCACGCTGCGCGTTGAGAGCGTCGATCTTGCGAGCGAACTGGAGGACGCGATCTACACCTACCGCGAGCTGTTCCGGCAGGAGGGCATCGACGTGAGCTACAAAGGCCCCGACGAAGAGGTGCCGCCGATCGTGGCTGACAGCGAGCGCATGAAGCAGGTCTTTTGCAACGTGCTCGACAATGCCGCCAAGCATGGCGGCAGCGGCAAAAAGATCGACGTGAGCGCCGCGCAGGAGGACGGAAAGTTCGTTATCCGCGTGCGCGACTACGGTGCGGGTATCCCGGAGGAGGAGCTGCCGTTCGTCAAGCAGAAGTTTTACAAGGGCTCGTCCAGAGCGCGCGGCAGCGGCATCGGCCTTGCCGTGTGCGACGAGATCGTGCGCCTGCACGGCGGCACGTTTGACATTGGCAACGCCGAGGGCGGCGGCGCGGTCGTGACGATCGCACTGCCAATGACATAAAAATAGAACGGGTGTTGCATTTTGAAAATACCTGTGGTATGATATCGCATAGAAAAAGGAGAACCATTCATGGCAGAAGAAGCAAAGAAGAAGGCTTCCCCGTCCAAGTTCCGCACGAGCATCGGCGGACAGGCGCTGATCGAAGGCGTTCTGATGCGCGGGCCGGGGAAGCAGGCCATCGTTGTCCGCTCGCCGGAGGGGCTTGTGGAGAAGGTAGAGGAGCTGACGCTCGTGCGAGACAAGTACCCGGTTCTCGGGCTGCCCATCATCCGCGGCGTGGTCACGTTTGTCGATTCGATGGTCAAGGGCGTGAAGGCGCTGATGTTTTCGGCGGACTATTTCCCCGATGACGACGTTGCCGAGCCGGGCAAGTTCGACCGGTGGCTTGAGGAAAAACTCGGAAATGAGAAGATGCAGAAATTCATCACGGCGCTGGCGGTTTTCCTGTCGCTGGGGCTGACGATCCTGCTCTTTTTCCTGCTGCCGACGTTTTTGGCGGGTTTTATCGACCCGTATATCAAGAGCGCGGCGGTGCACAATCTGGTCGAATCCGTCATCAAGCTCGTGATCTTTTTTGCCTACATGATCCTCTGCTCAAAGCAAAAGGACATCTACCGCGTGTTCCAGTATCACGGCGCGGAGCATAAGACGATCTTCTGCTACGAGGCGGGGCTGCCGCTGACGGTCGAAAACTGCCGCAAGCAGCCGCGCCATCACCCGCGCTGCGGCACGAGCTTTCTTTTTGTCGTGGTGGTCGTGTCCATTCTTGTTTCAAGCCTTGTTTTCAGCTTTGTCAACTGGCGCAATATGTGGGTGCGCATGGGGCTGCACCTGCTGCTGCTCATTCCCATCGTGGGCGTGACGTATGAGTTCAACCGCTACGTCGGCGGGCACGACAACAGGGTGACGCGCTTTTTGTCGCGTCCGGGCCTGTGGCTGCAAAACTTTACGACCAATGAGCCGGACGACAGCATGCTCGAGGTCGCCATTCGGGCGCTCGAGCTGGTCATTCCCGAAGAAAAAGGCAAGGATGCGTGGTAAGCATGGCAACGACATATAATAATCTCTATCTGGACCTGCGCACGGAGCTGAGGCGCGCGGGCGACGAGGAGGCAACGCAGTCCGCGCGCGAGCTGGTGTGTGCCGCGGCGGGCAAGACGCGCGAGGAACTGGTGCGCGACGGTTCTCTCTATGCCTCACCCGAGGTGGAAGCGGCCGCGCACGAACTGGTCAAGCGGCATCTTGCGGGCGAGCCGGTGGCCTACCTGATCGGTGAGTGGGAGTTTTACGGCCTGCCGCTCGATATTTCGCCCGCGGTGCTGATCCCGCGCCCGGATACGGAGGTTTTGGCAACGAAGCTCATCGACGCGGCACGCGGCGCCGGGTCTTGCCGCATCCTCGATCTCTGTGCGGGCAGCGGCTGCATCGGCCTTGCCGCGGCGGCGAACTTACCGAACGCGCGCGTGCTGCTCGGCGAATACGATGAGGAAGCGCTGAAGATCTGCCGGCAGAACATCCGCCGCAACCGCTTGACATCTCGCGTGGCGAGCCTCAAGCTCGACGCGCGCGAAAAGCCTTCGCGCACGCTGGGCGAGTTCCGGTTCCTCGTCAGCAATCCGCCGTATATTCCGAGCGCGGACATTGAAACGCTCGATGCCTCCGTGCGCGAGCACGAGCCGCGACTTGCGCTCGACGGCGGCGAGGACGGACTCGATTTTTACCGCGTGATCTGCGAAAAATGGCGCGACGTCCTGTGCGAAAACGGCATGCTCTTTTTCGAGGTCGGCATCGGGCAGGCGGACAGCGTGCTGCGCATCATGCGCTCGAGCGGCTTTGGCGATATTCAGATCGTCAAAGATCTCAACAACATTCCTCGCGTGGTATACGGCACGCGAGTAGAAACGATTTGATCTTAAAAAACAGTTTACATAAAGAATCGGGAGGAACGCGAACATGGCAGAAAAAGCTCAGACGAAGGCAGCCGCGGCGATGGCCGACGACAAGAAGCGGGCGATCGAGACCGCGATGCAGCAGATCGAGCGCACCTACGGCAAGGGCTCGATCATGCGCTTTGGCGACAACACCGTGAGCAATGTGGAGGCCATCTCCACGGGCTCGCTGGCGCTCGACCTGGCGCTCGGTATCGGCGGACTGCCCAAGGGCCGTATCATCGAAATTTACGGGCCTGAATCCTCCGGTAAGACGACGCTTGCGCTGCATGTGCTCGCGCAGGCACAGAAAGCGGGCGGCGAGGTCGCGTTCATCGACGCAGAGCACGCGCTCGACATCACCTATGCCCGCGCCCTCGGCGTGAAGGTCGAGGATATGCTCGTCTCCCAGCCGGATACCGGCGAGCAGGCGCTTGAGATCACCGAGGCGCTCGTGCGCTCCGGCGCGATCGACGTGATCGTCGTCGACTCCGTTGCGGCGCTCGTGCCGCGCGCGGAGATCGAGGGCGAGATGGGTGACAGCTTTGTGGGCCTTCACGCGCGCCTTATGTCGCAGGCGCTGCGAAAGCTCACGGGTGCGGTCGGCAAGACGAACACCATCGTCATTTTCATCAACCAGCTGCGCGAGAAGGTCGGCGTGATGTACGGCAACCCCGAGGTCACTACCGGCGGCCGCGCACTCAAGTTCTACTCGAGCGTGCGCATCGACGTGCGCCGCATCGAGGCGCTGAAAAACGGCAGCGAGATCATCGGCAACCGCACGCGTGCCAAGGTCGTGAAGAACAAGATGGCACCCCCGTTCCGTGAGGCGGAGTTCGACATCATGTACGGCGAGGGCATCTCGCTCATCGGCGAACTGATCGACCTCGGCGTCAAGCTCGGATTGGTGCAGAAGAGCGGTTCATGGTATTCGATGGGCGAAACGCGCATCGGTCAGGGACGCGACGCGGCCAAGCAGTATCTGAAAAACAATCCCGAGATCGCGGACAACCTCGAAGCGGAGATCCGCCGCAACTTTGACAAGCTGATGACGGGCCAGTCCCGCGTGGCGGCGAAGGCCGCGGGCCGTGCCGTGGACGTCAGCGCCGACGATTTCAAGGATGAAGATTGAGAAGATCGAACGATCGAAACATAAGCAGGAGCGCGTTCTCGTGTATCTGGAGGGGGGAGACCTCCTCCGGGTCACCGAGAGCGAGCTTCTGCGTTTCGGTTTATGCATAGGGCTGGACATTGACGATAGGACTGTGGTAGAATTACAGCAGTCCGGCGCACGGAGCGAAACGCGCGTGCGCGCGGCGAATATGATCTCGTCGCGCCCACTCTCGCGCAGAGAGCTTATCAGAAAGCTCGGGGAGAAGGGTGCGGCAGAGTCCGACGCGGAAGCGGCGGCGGACTGGCTCGAAGAGATCGGCGCGCTCAATGACGCGGACTATGCATTGATGCTCGTGCGGCATTATGGCGGCATGGGCTACGGCGAAGCGAAGATCCGCGACGAGCTCTACCGGCGCGGTGTGCCACGCGAGTTGTGGGAAGATGCGCTTGCTGCCTCACCCGATGTGCAGGAGGCCATCGCGCGTGTGATCGCACAAAAGACAAAGGGCCGCACGCTCGACGAGAAAGGCAGAAAGCGCCTTTCCGACATGCTGCTGCGCCGTGGCTTTGCCTGGCGCGATGTGCGCGCCGCGCTTGCCAGGATCAGCGAAGATACGACAGAATTCGATTACGAAGAGTGATCGTTTGTGATATTTCTACGGACAGGAGAGAAATTATGTCCTACAATGTGTTCTTTATTTCCCTCGGCTGTGCCAAAAACCAGGTCAACTGCGAGCAGATGATGGCCACGGTGCAGCACGCGGGGCACAATATCGTCCTCTCGCCCGAGGGGGCGGATGTGGCCGTGGTCAACACCTGCGGCTTTTTGGCTTCGGCCTGCGAGGAAGCCATCGATAATATCCTCGAAATGGCGGGGCTCAAGCAGGAGGGAGGACTCAAGAAGATCATCGTCACCGGCTGCATGGCGCAGCGCTACAAGGACGATGTGCTGCGCGAGCTGCCCGAGGTGGACGCGGTGCTCGGCACCGGCAGCTACGGCGACATTGCCCTTGCACTCGACGAGGTGATGAGCGGCGCAGCGCCGCGGCCCTGCCACATGGGGGATATCCACCACTGCCCGCAGGGCGGCGCACGTATTTTATCCACGCCTCCATGGTATGCCTATCTCCGCATTGCCGAGGGCTGCGACAACTGCTGCGCCTATTGCGTGATCCCGCGTCTGCGCGGGCGCTACCGCAGCCGCCCGATGGCGGAGCTTCTTGACGAGGCGAGCGAGCTTGCCTCCGCGGGCGTGAAGGAACTCATCGTTATCGCGCAGGACATCACGCGCTACGGCACGGACTTCAACGGCGAACATCAGCTTCCTGCGCTGCTGCGCGAGCTGTGCAAGCTCGACTTCCACTGGATCCGTCTGCACTATCTTTATCCCGATGAGATTACCGAAGAACTGATCAATACCATCGCCGAAGAGAAGAAGATCGTTCCCTACCTTGATATTCCCATCCAGCACTGCAACGACGGCATTTTGAAGGCGATGAACCGCCGCGACACGAAGGAGAGCCTCCGTAAGGTATTCCACGACCTGCGCGAGCGCGTGCCCGGCCTGGTGCTGCGCACGTCCATCATCGCGGGACTTCCCGGCGAAGGCGAGGCGGAATTCGAGGAGCTTTGTGACTTTTTGCGCGAGGAGAAGATCGAGCGCGCGGGCGTGTTTCCCTTCTCTCCCGAAGAGGGGACGAAGGCTGCGGCGATGGAACACGTTCCCGCCGAGGAAGCCCAGCGCCGCACGGAGCTTTTGATCGACGTGCAGAGCGAGATCATCGACGCGTACAACGACTCCGTCCTCGGCGATATCCGCGAGGTGCTGTGCGAGGGCTGGAGTGAGGAATCGCAGTCCTTTGTCGGCCGCAGCTACGCCGAGTCCGTGGATATTGACGGAAAGATTTACTTTTCTTCAAATTGTGATATTATGGCAGGTGAGTTCGTCAACGTGCGCCTGACCGGCACGATGGACGGCGAGCTGACCGGCGAAGCGGTCGAATAATTTTAAAGCCCTGCAAGGCAGGAGGAAAGAGAGACAATGACAACTGCAAACAAGCTGACGATCCTGCGCATTGCGCTGATCCCCGTATTTTTGGTGGTGCTGTACCTTGATTTCGCAGGTGCGAGATGGTGGGCACTCGGCATCTTTGCCGCCGCATGCCTGACGGATTTTGCTGACGGCTACATTGCCCGCCACTGCAACCAGATCACAAATTTCGGCAAGTTCATGGACCCGCTGGCGGACAAGATGCTCGTCATGGCGGCGATGTGCTACTTTGTCGAGTGCGGGCAGATGCCCGGATGGTGCCTTGCCATCGTGCTGCTGCGCGAATTTGCCGTTTCCGGCATGCGCCTTGTCGCCGTCGAGCAGGGGCGTGTCATCGCGGCTGCATGGTCGGGCAAGATCAAGACCGCCTCGACCATGGTGTGCCTGTGCCTGATGCTGGTATTTGAGAGCAATCTTTTGAATCTCGTGTGCATCGCGGTCATCGTGGCGACGACTGTGTATTCCGGCATTGAATATTTTGCAAAGAACCTCGACGTATTCAAAGAAGCAGACTAAATCGTAATTCCATCTTCTCAAAGGAGAGTTATCATGTATTTATACAATTCCGCGACCCATAAAAAGGAAGAATTCAAGACCCACACGCCGAACCATGTGGAGATGTACACCTGCGGCCCGACCGTGTACCACTTTGCCCACATCGGCAATCTGCGCTCCTACATCATGGAGGACGTGCTGGAAAAGTATCTGCGCTTTTCGGGTTACAGCGTGAACCGCGTGATGAACATCACCGACGTCGGCCACCTCACGAGCGACGCCGACGAGGGCGAGGACAAGATGGTCAAGGGCGCCAAGCGCGAGCACAAGACCGTCATGGAGATCGCCCAGTACTATACCGACGCCTTCTTTGCTGACTGCCGCAAGCTCAACATCAAGCGTCCTGATGTTGTCCAGCCCGCGACGGGTCTCATCGACGACTACATCAAGATCATCACGAAGCTCCTTGACACCGGCTATGCCTACCTCGCCGGCGGCAACGTCTATTTCGACACGAGCAAGCTCGAGCGCTACTATATCTTCAACGATCACAACGAGGAAGACCTCGCCGTCGGCGTGCGCGAGGGTGTGGAGGAGGACGAGAACAAGAAGAACAAAAACGACTTCGTCCTCTGGTTCACCAAGTCCAAGTTCGAGGATCAGGCGCTCAAATGGGATTCTCCCTGGGGCGTCGGCTATCCGGGCTGGCACATCGAGTGCTCCGGCATTTCGATGAAGTACAACGGCGAATACCTCGACCTGCACTGCGGCGGCGTGGACAATGCCTTCCCGCACCACACGAACGAAATCGCGCAGAGCGAGAGCTACCT
>DPGF01000063.1:3626-3940 GCA_003522105.1 Oscillibacter sp. | reverse complement strand
ATCCTGCCCAAGGGCTTCACCTGCCCGCACTGCGGCAAGAACGCAGGCTTCACCAAGGAGGAGGATACGCTCGACGGCTGGTTCGACTCCGGCTCCACGCACTATGCTTCCATGAAGAAGGATCAGGGCTTCTGGCCTGCCACGATGTACCTCGAGGGTCTCGACCAGTACCGCGGCTGGTTCCAGTCCTCGCTGCTCACGGCGGTCGGCGCTCTCGGTCAGGGCGCGCCCTTTAAGGAGTGCGTCACCCACGGCTGGACGGTCGACGGCGAGGGCAAGGCCATGCACAAGAGCCTCGGCAACGGCGTCGATCC
>DPGF01000063.1:0-3404 GCA_003522105.1 Oscillibacter sp. | reverse complement strand
CGCTGCTCGAAGGAGATCTTCAAGCAGCTCAGCCAGAACTACCTCAAGTTCCGCAACACCTGCAAGTTTATGCTCGATAACCTCGTCGACTTCGATCCCGAAAATCTCGTCAAGCCCGAGGAGATGCCCAAGCTCGACCGCTGGCTCATCACCAAGCTCAACGAGCTCATCGAGAAGGCCGAGCAGTCTTACTGCGACTATGAGTTCCATATCATCACCCACGCGGTGAATGATTTCTGCGTCAATACGCTCTCGAGCTTCTACCTCGACATCGTGAAGGATCGCCTCTACTGCGACGGCGCAGACAGCCTTTCCCGCCGCAGCGCGCAGACCGCGCTCTACCTCACGCTCCACACGCTCTCGAAGCTCTTTGCGCCCATTCTCGTCTTCACCTGCGATGAGATCTGGCTCGCCATGCCGCACACCGCGGCGGACGACGCGCGCAACGTGGTGCTCAACGAGATGAACAAGCCCTTTGCGGCCTATGCCCTCACCGAGAGTGAGATGGCCGACTGGGAAAAGCTTGTCGATGTGCGCACCGCCGTCAACGGTGTGCTCGAAGCCGCCCGCGCCGAGAAGAAGATCGGCAAGAGCCTGGAAGCCGACGTGCATCTGACCGTTCCTGCCGAGGACGCGTTCCTTGCAAACATGGACGGCAAGGAGCTTGCAGACCTGCTGATCGTCTCTCGGGTCGAGGTGGCGGTCGGCGAGGGTGTGAAAGCCTCCGCCGAGGAAGCTGCCGGCACGAAGTGCCCGCGCTGCTGGAAGCACTCCACCGCGGCGAACGCCGAGGGCCTCTGCCCCCGCTGCGCCGAGGTGATGGCAAAGTTCCCCGATCTCGCGTAAGCAACAAACGCGGGCGGCTATTCAGCCGCCCGCGCCGCGTTTTCAAATAATGTTCCGTTTTTTCAATCGTTACCCGCTCATAGCAGAAAGGAATTCCGCCCATGCACTTTGATACCAAAAAGCTCACCCGCTGCGCGCTCATCGCGGCAGTCTACGTCGCGCTGACGCTGCTCTCCAATGCCCTGAACCTTGCCTACGGCCCCATTCAGCTCCGCTTTTCCGAAGCGATGACGGTGCTGCCGTTTCTGATGCCCGAGGCGAGCTGGGGCCTTTTCATCGGCTGTGTGCTCTCCAACGTTTTGAGTCCCTACGGCCCGCTCGACATGATCGTCGGCTCGGCAGCAACGCTGCTCGCAGCGCTCCTTACCGCCCGCTGCCATAAGAAGTGGACGGCTGCGCTGCCGCCCGTGCTCTGCAACGCCATTCTCATCGGCGCGCTGATCGCGTGGGAGGAGGCAGGCGTCGGCAGCGGCTTCCCGCCGGCCTTCTTCTATAACGCCCTCACCGTCGGCCTCGGCGAAGCTGTCGCCTGCTATGTTCTCGGCATTCCCCTGCTCGGCATGATCGAAAAGCGCATCAAGCTGAACTAACGTCAAAAAAGAGGACTTCCGACCGGAAGTCCTCTTTTTTATTTAAGAAAGCACCAAAAAGCGTCGCAGACTTTCGAGCCCGCAGACTCGAAATAAATTTTAATCGTTTTTTCTGACGACAGAAGGTGAATTGCCGCAAAGCGGCAAGAGAAGCCGCCCTGGGGTGCGCGCGTCGGAAAAAACACTTCTCAGGCCGCAAGTGTGGAATTCACCCGCTTACAGCGGGCGAATTATGCGCGCAGCGGCCTGCAACGCTCCCACTCAAAAAAGCGGCCCTTTAGGCCGCTTTTTTGGAGGCTTTAGCCTTCGTAGGCGCGGCTGCTTTCGATGTAGATGCCGCGGTTTGCCGACCAGCTGACGTTGAAGTTCAGCACCTTGCCGAGGTCGCGTAGCTTGTAGTAGGTGTAGCCGCCGCCCTGATCGTCGGTCAGCAGAATCGCGGTGAAGGGAATGCTCTCGCCATAGATCACGGTTTTGGCGTCGGCCTTCTGGTAGCGGCGGTCGCCGGAAAACGGCGCCTTGAGCTCCGTGCCGTTGGGAACGTAGGACGCATCGGGGACAATGACGACATTGCCGTCCCAATCCACACTGAACTGCGCCTTCGTGCCGCTCAGCAGCGACGCGACATCGCGCAGGCGGACATAGTTCGTTTCGCCGCCGTTTGCGCCGGGCAGCGCGTAGGTCTGGAGCGTGACATTTTTGCCGTCAAGCTCGATGGTCTGGCGGCGCATATAGGCCGTGCCGCTCGCAGGAATGTTCTCCTGCGTCACGGTGCCGAGCTGGCGGTGGTGCAGGCCGTCGGTCTGCGAGGTCGTAAAGCGGAAGGTGCCGGCCTTGAGCGCAAGGCAGTCGATCGTGACGATGTTTTCCTCCACCGTGATGCCCGCGCCGCCGGTATAGTCGGTGAGCGCTTCGGGGAAAACAAAGCGGTAGGTCATTATCATGCCCTCAAGCAGCGCGTCGAGCTGCGCATCGGAAGAATCGGGCAGCTGCTTGGCAAGCTCTTTCTTGATCGCACTGCGCCGGTCAGCCTGCGTGTTCTGCACCGTCAGCGTCAGCCCGCCGTCCGAGGCGATAGAAAGCGTCGCCGTGCCGGGCGTGGCGGGACCGCTGACCTCAGAGATCTCGGAGGAGACTTCGGCAAAGATCGCGTTGAAGGCATCGGGATCGGCAAACCGCTCGCTCGCCTGATCGCCGTAGTAACCGTGGTCGTTGTATCGGAAATAGGTGAAGCCGTTTTCCGTCATTTGGCCGGACATATCCATGGCGCTGACCAGCTCCTCGGAAAAACCAAATTTGGCATCGACCGTGCCGCTGCCGTCAGGCTGGAACACCGTGTCGGCAACCTGACACATGCAGCCGCAGAGCAGCGATGCCATCAGGCTGAGTGCGAGCGCCGCAGCAAATAATTTTTTCATGGTGATCGCTCCTTTGGTAAACTAAAGTCGATTTTACACGAATTTCCGCCCGATTGCAAGGCGGGATGCCGGATTCCAGATGGAAAATTCAGGAAAACCGCTGCTTTTTGTGAAAAATGTGCTTATTCCTTTGAAAAAATGCTTGACTTTGCGCCTTGTTTTTGTATAATAATAGGGCTTGTAATTTGCATTGCAGGCAAATCCTTGCTCACATCAAAGCATGTGGGCCATCAGTCCAAAAGGAGGTGCAACCAAGAATGGCTAAGATTTCCGCAAACTATGAGGTCGTCTTCATCATGGACGGCAGACTGCCCGAAGAGCAGGTCGCCGCTCTGACCGAGAAGTTCAAGAACCTCGTGGAGCAGAACAGCACGGCTATGGAGGTTGAGGAGTGGGGCAAGCGCAAGCTGGCCTACGCCATCAACTACATCACCGAAGGCTACTATGTTCTGATCTCCTTCACCAGCGCGCCCGATTTCCCCAAGGAATTGGACCGTATCCTCGGCATTACCGATGGTATCATCCGCTCCATGATCGTCTGCAAGGGCGA
>DPGF01000049.1 GCA_003522105.1 Oscillibacter sp. | reverse complement strand
AACGGCAGCGCCATGCGGGTGTCTCCCGCCGCATGGCTGGCAGCAGATATGGCGGAAACGCTGCATTTGGCGCGGCTCACCGCTCAGGTGACCCACGACCACCCGGAGGGCATCAAGGGCGCACAGGCCACCGCCGCGGCCATCTTTCTCGCCCGCACGGGTCACGACAAAGCGGAAATCAAAGCGTATGTGGAGCGCGAATTCGGCTACGACCTCAGCCGAACCTGCGACGAAATTCGTCCCACCTACCATCATGTAGAGAGCTGCCAGGAAACCGTGCCGCAGGCGATCACCGCGTTTTTGGAGAGCCGCGATTTTGAGGACGCTCTCCGCACGGCGGTGTCCCTCGGCGGCGACAGCGACACCCTCGCCGCCATTACTGGCAGCATCGCCGAGGCGTTCTACGGCGTGCCGGAGGAACTGCGGCAGGAGTGCCGCAAGCGTCTGCCGCCGGAGCTGGCGGCGATTTTGCGCCGGTGGGAAGCAAGCTATTGCGGGTAACTGGCAGTTTTCTGGAAAACTGCACAGAAAACTTGCCAGGTACATGGATGTAGAATAACAAAATGTCCCACGAAATCTTTCAGTAGCTATTCCTGCTGACCTGTGGTATATGTTTGTGCTGCAAGGAGGTGAGCACATGAACAAACTGCTGAAGGATCTGTACGACTGCTTCTACACCCCGCCGGAGCTGGCGGCGACGAAGCGGGAAATCGAGGAATGCCACCGCGCGCTCATTGAGGCGCTGGGCAAGCCGGAGCGCCGATTGGTGCTGAAGATCATCGATGCCAAGGACCATATTTCGGAGGACACTTCGCTCGACAGCTTCATCTCCGGATTTCGGCTGGCGTGGCGGCTGTCCGCAGAATTGAATCACTATGACGATGAGCGTCCGGCGCGCTGCCAAGCGGCAGAGAAACCGGGCGCTCGTTTTACGCTCAAAAAGGAGGATGATGAACAATGAAGAAGCGCATCGTGACAGCTGTGATCACCGCTTGCTTGGCCCTGTGTGCCGCTGTGTGGCCGCAGCCAGACACAAGGGGGGAACGACCCGCCCCAATACCAACGCACGCCGTAACTGCCCCGAAAGCGGATGCTGCGACAACGGCAGAAAAGAAAAATGCGGAAACGCCGCGGGCAGAGCCGGACGAGGAGCTTGGCGCCGTTCCTGTCCCCGCACCGGCAGAGTCGACGCCTGCGGTCGAAACGCCGCAGCCGGAGCCTACGCCTCCCACACCGCAGCCGACCATAGAACTGCAGCCTGGCGACGAGGTCTATATTCCGGGCTTTGGTTGGGTACCATACGAGGGGCCGAATCACCGCGAGTATGCCGCGGATATGTACGAAAATGGCAATAAAATCGGGAGCATGGGCTGAAACAGGAGCTGCTGGGAGCGGTTAAGCTGCTTGATTACGAAAGCTGCTGCACCGAAAAGTGGTTGGTATCAAGTGGTTGGTATCAAAATGTGATACCAACCACTTTTTTTGTCGGTGTGGAATTGAAAAGCGCCATCCGGCGCACGATGAAAGAACTCATGTGCGCACCTGCTTGCGGGGCGATAGTGTGGGGATTTGTAATAGAAACCGCGGAAATCGGCAGTATCGTTTCTCAATTTGCAGTTGCCTATTGCATTTGATTTCGATTTATGTTACCATGTTAATGCTGAATTGTTGGACTATCCTAAGCTTCAACCATTCGTATCATGAGAGTACGAATCATATTGAACCTATGTAGTGATATAGACAATTTTGCAGACAAATATGTAAATCCTCGAAACTATCGATTCCAATCAAATTCTCATTATGGAATTGAGAAAGCAGTTTGCTGGTTGACTGTCGTTGTCCCCCTGTTGTTTCGATGCTTTGCACCACAAAATCGAACCGAAGAAAGTGTTCTTTCGTCGGCTCTGTTTTGTTGCGTGCAAAGCGGTCTTCCGGATGATCGCAGTCCACGCACGAAGCAAAGTGCGTGGACTTTTTTCGGCTCAGAAAGGAGGCCAATTATGGGAAAGGTATCAGGGAAAACACATACCAAAGAACAACTGGATCACTGGGCAAATCTGCATAATCCCAATAACAAGGCATATCAAGCTGACGCTGACAATCGGGCCAATCAGATGAATCCGAACCACAGATCGCACCAGAAAACTCACAATGCAAACCGCAGAAACAAAGCGCATTGGATGCCCGAGTGGGCGCCTGACTATCCGGAATACGATGATTAAAATTGGAGGTGCACGGTATGTCAAAGCACTTTTTCGACTATGATGACGGAGACTTCGCCATGAGCATTTCTGACAGCATGGCGATGGACTCCGATGGGAATCTCATGATGCGCATGGGAGATCACATGGCGATGGACATGGACACCGGCGATATTCACATGATCTCCTCGTGGTCTGATGATGACGAGGAGTAGAGCATAGGCAGCAGCTCAACGGTTGAGCCGCCATAGACAAGGAACACACTCTCAATCCGGGCAGAGAAAGCAGCGGGACAGGCAGTAAAGGCTTGTCCCGCTGTCTGTGTCTTATGGCAGATATTCTTCCGTGACCCGATACCGGCTGATGCCGAAAGCATTGCTTCGCTCCATGATCTCCGGCGGGATCTTGGGCAGGTACTTCTTGCTGAAGCTGGCGTCCCCGAAGTAGGCGTCAAAGCTTGCCACAGGCAGGACGACCCATTCGCAATCATCCTGCCGGTTGGCGAGGTAATAGCGGATCAGCGTACAGACAACCTCGGCTGGAATTTCCTTCGAAAGCGCCGCTTTCACTTTTTCTGTCAGCTCGGGCGGCAGGTCCGGCCCCTCTCTGCGCAGCGGACCAAGCTCCAGCGCATCAGCAAGGACATCATCAAAACGCAGCGTCCAGGCGCCCTTGGTTTGGGACGCAAAAATCGGGATCTGATACTGCATCACCTTGCTTCGCCATGCGGCGGCGAACTTGGACTGAATGACCTCCGCATACTTGAGTGAAGTGCTGCGCACCTTTTCCGGGTGCGACAGCATGAAGTCCGCAGCACGGAGAACATGACGGAGAAACCAGCCAATCCCGTCCGCAGCCACCAGCTCCGGGAACTCCGTGTGCAGATCCGAAAAATCCGTCTGGAATAGCCATTCCTTGTCCGGCACACGCTCTCCATCCTCCGGCACACTGCACCAGGCACAGAGCGCACGGCGGGCGTAGTCGATCCGACCATGCGGATCACCCGAAATGACGGCTACGTCCTTACTGTGAAACAGATATCCGCGGGCCAGGATGGTCAAGATCCGAGCCATCCCCTCAAACTCCAGGATCGTGGCAAAGGTGAGGCGGCCCAGCCATGTCGTATCGCTCTTCTTGCTGGCGGTGTAGGAAACCGTTCCGGTATATGCGCAGAATTCCTCCCATTCGTTAATCATCCCGCACCTCCAGAACATTTTTCTCGATATACTCCGGCAGCAGATCCCACAGCAGGTCACGTCTGCCGAGAGCCACCACATAGCGCACGGCCAAAGTCGGTCTTACAATAGCGGTCAGCATCTCCCGGCACTTGGCCGTCACCGCGTTACGGTAGCTCCGGGAGGCGGGCTTGTCCGAAAAGGCCCTCATCATGGCGGTGAAAGCCTTCGAGTCGCTTTCACGGAACAGCTGCTTTTTCTCCCTGCCGGTGTTCTCATCCTCCATATCACAGACAATGTCTCCGAGGATGCGGTAGCCGCCGAAGCGGAAATCGGTCAGCAAATCGTATATATCTTCAAACTCCGGCAGCCATTCCCGCAGGAAGCGCTCCCGTGCATCCTCGTCCATGAGGTGCCAGGTCTGCTCCCGAATGGCCTTCCGCAGAGCAGATACCCTTTCCGGCGGCAGACTGCCGAACAGGGCGTACAGCTCGTCAGGATCGTATGCATCCTCCTGCCCTCTGGCATACAGGACACGCTCCACATCGCTCTTCCGCTTTTTCTCCTTCACCGGAACGCGACAGGCCCGGATGCGGGAGAGACAGGCATCGTAATCCCGCAGCAGCGCATCCACCGCCGCCAGCTTATCGGAGTTCAGCTGCCCCTTCCAGTCCGGCTGCTGAGCGAAGGAAAATAGCTCCTCGTCCCTGGCGGGCTTTGCCTTGATACGCGGCGTGTTCTTTTTCAGCTGCTGTGCCAGATACGGCAGACGCTCTACATTGGAGTCCACCTTGCTCCAATCCACCTTTTTGAAAAACGTTTTTACCTTGGCCGCATGGGTTGGCTCATACCAGGCACGCCGGGTCTCCATTTCTTCTACCAGTGTTTTATATTTGAGAAAGTCGCTGCGCTTGACGGCCTTATGGGTCAGGTACTCATCCAGATCCGGACGGATGCCGCTCTTGGCCGAGTCGATCTCCAGCCCGGTGAGAATGGCTAATGTCTCCGTTTCCTCCCGGCAGCGCTCCCGCTCCTCGGCGTCGGAGTTTTCGTTGTAGGCAATGATGCTGCGGTCCAGTGCGGCGTTACAGATCTGGCCGACGCGGGAGGAGAAGGTGCTGCGGACGGTTTCAAAGCGAGCCTCCCAGTCGTCGGCATTGCGGATCTGTGGCTGGGCCGTGGGGATCATCAGCAGCGGAATGTTCTCAATGTTGGTGAGGGATTTGTGTTTCTCGTAGCGGTAGAGGTTGTAGTTGCGGCGGACGCAGGCATTCAGGATCGGATCAGATATGGTCTTGATCATATCGCCGTCGTAGTCAGCGCCGCCCAGCCGCTCCGCAGCCAGCATATTGGAATCCACCATCACCACATCCGTCAGGTGCCCGAAATAGTAATGCCGCATCTGCTTTCTCTCTTCCTTCGCGTCGTAGAAGGAAAGCTGTAGCTCCTCGTTGCGGGCAATGTGCGGATTGCGTAGCAGCGTGCAGGCGTCGTCATGGGCATAGGCCGCCTGGGGTGCATAGAAGGAACTCTCCGGGAAGTGGTCGGTCATGACGGTGCTGTAAAACATCCGTTGCCTGCGTTTGCGCGGCGGAACAGTCGGGAGCAGAAATGCCAGAAAGTCCAGAAGATCACCGGAAAGATAACGGTTGTCTCCTGCTACGATCAACCGGCCGACGGCGTACTGCTCCACGATTTTATCGGCTTCATCCTCCAGTCGCTTGGCATAGACCGGTTCGTTGATGAAGCTTGGATTCTTTTTCAGCACGGCGGCAAGGATCTGGTCCTTGCCCTGGTGTCGTTCCCACCAGCTGACCCGCTCAAACTTCTCCAGAAAGTAATTCTGCCGAAACGATTCATCGGCGCAGAAATTGTAATACGCCAGTTCCGTCTGCTTGGTGAGCCAATTTCGCTCGTCTGTCTCCGGGCTGTGGTCCCAGCCGTCCGGCAGATCGGCGGGGCGGAACTCGTCACCCTGAATGGAAACGGTGGTCAGAAACTGATAGTTCAGCTCGGTGGTCTGTTCCGGTTTCTCCTTGCTCACATTGGTGATGTACAGCGCATGGCGGTACATGCGGAACACATTCCAATAATCATTCCAGCTCATGCCGCTGGCAGTGAGCCAGCCGTATCCCTTGAACATACTCTTGGTGAGGATGACATCCACATCCCGGGCGGAATGCTCCACGCCCCACAGATCGGTGATGGTGTCCGTCCCGCAGAGGGTCAGGAAGTCCTTGAAGTCCACCTCGTGCAGCATGCCCTTCACATACGGCATACGGATCTGAAACGAGGTGTGGACTTTCTTCCCGCACAGCTTCTCGTCAACAAGGCGGGCGTATTGTTTGGAGATCAACCCCTCGCCGTCGAAGCAGGTGATTTCGATATCCTCTTTTTTCTCCACCCGGTGGTATTTGCGGGTACTGCTCTGCGTTCCGTCGTCCTCGACGGTGATGACGCTGACATTCCGCTCTGTGCGCGTAGGATTGTCGATGACCACCACCCGGTGAGGTTGGTCGATGCCGATACCGTCGATGCGGATACCGCTGGACAGCATCAGTCCGTTGTAGGCGTAGAGCTTGCTGAGCTGGCAGTCACCGATGGTCATATCCATCATAATGCGGCGGCGTACCGCGTCATAAAAATCCTCTCGGATGAAGGATAGCCGCGCCTGTCGGCTCATGCTGCCCGAACGCTCAAAGGCGAGGTAACGATGTGCCCCGGAGCCAAAGTCCAGGCTGACACCTTCGGGACGGAACAGGGCCCTGGCCTTCTCCTGCCGGATCAGGTGTTTCTTTCTGGCGCCGCTCCGGTCGAAGATGCCGGAGAAGTCCATATAGAAAATGACGTCCGAGAGGTCGGTCACCAGCTGTCCTTCAGGTGCTCCGGTGAAAGCATCGCCGTGCAGCACGCACATGGTCTGATAGAACAGTGCGTTATCGTCCTGCTCATGGGGCGCGGAAAGTGATTTGCATTTCTCTGTCTCAGCGGCGCTGAGATGGAAAGTATATGTCCCGTCCTGCTTTCTGCCGTAACTGATCACGGCTCTGGCGGACAGCTCATAGATCCTGTATTTCACCAACGGCATCGGCTCACCTCCTGATGCTTCTATTCTATCATGAGGTTCCAAATTTGCAATATGAATACTGCTCCCACTTTTTCGGTGGGAGCTTTTTGCTTGCAGCTCTCAACAAAAAATTATAAAGGAGGAATCCAATGCAAGAATCCACATTCACCAACTATGACCAGCTGCCGCTGTTCCTCAATGCGAACATGGTGGCGCAGGTGCTGGGCGTGTCCATCTCCAGCGCCTATGAGCTCATGCGCGAAACGGGCTTCCCCGCGCTACGGATCGGAAACCGTATCGTGGTGCCCAAAGAAAAGTTCCGTCAGTGGGTGGACGCGCAGACAGGAGGTGATGCCTGATGTTCCAGCGCTGGCCCAAGCGGGACCCGAACAAACACTACTATCTCGTCCCCAACGAAGTCTTTAATCTCGGACTCAGCTCTCACGAGATCGCCGTCTACAATTACCTTCTGCGCTGCGAGGATCGCAGGACCTACCAGTGCCATCCCAGCTACCGCACCATCGGTCGGGCGGTACAGCTGAGCGAGAACACCGTGCGGAAGTATGTGGCCGGGCTGGTGGAAAAGGGGCTTATCCGCACCGAGCCCAGTACCATCACTACAAAGGATGGACGCATGCGCAACGGAAGTCTCATCTACACCATCTGCCCTATTCAGGAGGCGTTGGAGCTGAACTATCAGCGGCAGTTCCAACAGGCAGAGCGTGACATGGAGCGGGCAAAGGCAGAGAAACGGCTGGCCGAATTGAATCGGCAGAACAAGAAGGGGGAAGAAAGCGCATGATGCAGCAGATCGCAAACTTTATCGTAGACCATGACCCGATGATGGTTCTCCGGCGCACACACGACACGGTGCGCTACATTCGGTGGGCGTGGAACAAGGATCATGCCGACCCCATTGATGAAGAGGAGCTTCGCCTGTTCCTCTGCGATGAACACTACGGTGATCTGACCGATGAGCAAAAGACCGTTGCCCGTCGGTGCCGGGACGAGATGCTAAGTGTCTACAGCACCGCGGTGCTCCACATGCTGCTATGCAACGAAATGATGTGCCGCAGCATGGTGCCGGACATCGGTACCTACCGCAGCGTGTTCTGCCCGGAAGGGGGTGATGCGCCGTGGATGATCGACCGGGCGGGATAACTGCCTTTTCCGCAAAGCGCCGCAGAGCGGCTGAAGTGCGCGTCAGCGCCGAAAATTCTCGCTTCGAGAATGACAAGTTTCGCCTTCGTGGTACGGAACGGGGCGATTGCCCCGTTCCGACCCCTTCGGCAGGCGGGCTAAGCCCACACCCCTATCAACACAA
>DPGF01000108.1:2440-3171 GCA_003522105.1 Oscillibacter sp. | reverse complement strand
GCCGGTGTTGCCCCAGATGGAATCATACAGCTCGCACAGCCGGCCGTCGATCTCCGTAAGACGGTTGTAGTCGGCGATCAGCGCGTCCTTTTCCGCGTCGGTCAGGAAGGTCAAACTGCGGATGAAAGCGGCCTCATCGTAGTTGTCGAAGTCGTAGTCGTCCGGCAGATCAAAGTACGCTTCATCTACCTTGTCCCACAGGTCGGCGTGCTTTTCGCAGACGCGGTCATACTCCTGCTCCAGGGTGTCGATCTCGTCCAGCACCTTGGGGTCGGCCTTTTCCAGTGCCTTCTCGTAAAGCGGCATATTGTCGCAGTCGGGCAGCTGAGCGTACAGTGCCTCCATCTCAGCGTCAAGGCCGTTCAACTCCTTGATGTCCGCCAGAAGCGTTTCCTTCTCCGCTTCCGTCAGAGCGTTGGTGCTGCGGATAAATGCCGCCTCGTCAAAGTTTGTGAAGTCGTAGTCGTCGGGCAGGGCGTTGCAGATTTCGTCCAGCTTTTCCCACAGCGCTGCGTTTCTTTGGAAGATGGCGTCGCTCTTCTCTTCCACCGTCTCGATCTGCTCCCAGATGGCGTCCTCGTTCTCGGTTGCAATTTTAGTAACAGGTTCCATTGGTGCGGATGTGGCGGCAAAGGCGGAGGTTGCCGTACCGATAGCCGATACCACCAACGCCAGGGCCAGTGCAAGGCTCCAAATCGTTTTCTTTTTCATGGTATGTTACGCTCCTTTTT
>DPGF01000108.1:0-2155 GCA_003522105.1 Oscillibacter sp. | reverse complement strand
CCCGCGAAAGTGCGGGGAAAGTGTCACAAATTCGTCACAGCGCCTGTGTTATACAATGAACACCCACCCGGTAGCCGACCGATAGGTGTTCGTTTCAATCAATTATGGTGCTGAATTTGCCCGCCCCCGCAAGCATAAAAACATGAGTTTCTGCTCCCTGCTTGTTCTTTCTCTGTCCTAATTCTCCGATATTCGAGGGTAACGATGGCGGACGGAGGCGGGGTATCCTCAAAAGGACGCTAAAAGTCAGGGCATCCGATGCCCGGCCATAGGTGAATGAAGGAAGACTGCCATTCGGCAGCGACGACAGTACCGCGGATGTGAGGATACCCCATAAAAACCGCCTGTCCTGGCATTGAGCCAATGGTTTTTCATTGCCGTGCAAGTGAGGCACCTGCGGATGAGCCGGGAGATCACGGCAGAAAAAAGGAGAGATTGCGATACAGCAATCTCTCCCGCTTTCGACATGATGGTTGTTCCGTTAGCTTGGACAGGGGGGTGTGTCGGCCCTTATGACCGCCGCACCGCCTGCAGTCGAACGCCTGCCGGATCTTTTTCAGGGGGTATCGTATTCCGTTTTGGTCTTTTTAAGGCATCTCCGGTTCTGGAGTAAGGCGCACGGTGAAGTCCTGCGCTATTATACCATGTGGTACTCTCTTACAACAAGTAGAAAGATTTGAAATATACACCGCTTTCTGTGGAGATAAGATAGCGCGCTATTGCTGGGGGCTATGTGCCATTTCATTGGCACTTTCTCGCCCTTTGTGTAAAACGCTCTTTTCTCCATCCAATCACAGCATCTACATCTTCGTGAAGGAGGATGACAACTGAAATTACAGGAGCACTACGGGATCGATGATGCGCAACGCTTATCTCGCCGCCAGAGCTACAAGAAAAAGGTTATTCGAGCCAGCCGCATGGTAGAAGATATGCCCACTTTGTTCCGTATTTTGTATTGCTGTGGTCTTAGACCAGGAGAGGTGCTACACCTTGAAGTGGGAGATGTCGACCTCAAAAAAGGCGTTCTTTTGGTGCGGGCCTCGAAGAACGACAATGATCGTTAGCGAAAGCTGCTGCGGATGCGTCCGCTTCTGCGAGGCTGATGACGGGGTGGCGTCATCATCTGCACCTCTGCGGCGAACAGGGGTGTGAACTTCATAAAATATCGCGTCAAATAATCCCTCTCCTTTCTGGAAATAAAAAAGGGCCGGAGTCTTATTGCTAAAACTCCGGCCCATGCCATACTGCTATTACATTGTCTGCTCCTGTGATGCTCGTTCCAATGCTTCCTCCTGCTGTCGGATTCGCTCATTTAGATCCGGCACGCACACCCTGATCTGCTGCTGGATTCCGCGGATCATTTCTTCCTGCGTATCCGTAAGCTCAAAGAAGTCCTCATCCACGGAATCGGCGCAGCAGCGGAATATCTCGGTCAGCTGCTCCGGGCTGAAAAGCTGTTCCTTTTGGATAAGCCCGGAGCGTGTGGCGAAGTCCTGCTTGGCACCATCGTAGTTCTCCATGAAGTAGTGTCCGTGTACCACACCCGTGCGGTCATAGTCCCAATCCCAAGTGACGAATTGAACGCCGTGTTTGCTCGGAGTGCCTGCCAGCACCGTGCCGCCAAAGTCAGCGAGGATGCGGTAGTCGCCATCCAGTCCGCTGGCTTTGAGCTGCGGGGCGGCTTCCATAGCGGTCATATACTCCAGCGTCTTCGCGGCGATGTCCTCGACGCGATATAGGGCATCCTCTGCCTGGGGCGTGTCCGCATCCTCCCGGCGATAGAACACGCTGCCCTTGCCGGTGATGCGGCAGAGGGGTGCGCCGTTCCAAAGAACAGGCAACTGCTCTCCCTCCAACGGCAGGGTTTCAAAGCCTGCACGGTGCAGGGGAATACGGACTTCTTCAAGGTAGCGGAACTGACGACTTGTGTTTTGGGTGTCCATGTGAGCGATCCTCCTGTTGTAAAAAAATAAGGTCGGAGAAGTCATCTCCGGCCTGCCGTTTCAGACGCTGCAGCCAGCGCCCTTTTAGAAATTGAAAAAGGGCGCCGTTTTTTCAGCTGTCAAAGCCGACAAAACGACGCCCAAATATTTGTGATTCTTTTTCTGCGATGATGCCGCTTTTTTCGAGAGAAAAGTCCTCTCTAAAAGGGCGC
>DPGF01000066.1:341-4029 GCA_003522105.1 Oscillibacter sp. | reverse complement strand
GCTTTTTACGACTATGAAAAGTATGGCACGGAGCGCATGAATGAGGAGGACGGAATGTTCACCGACCGGGGTTACATCGCCTATAAGGGATATATCAGCATGGAAGAAGTGATGAACGGTGGTCAGGGCAACCACATGGTGATGAGAGGGATGATGTAAGCAAAAGCGGCTCGATCCAAATGAATCAAGCCGCTTGATAGGCAGATAAATTGGAAGTTGGCGAACTGTTCATTATGATGCAATGTGTAATTAGAAAGCGACTCCAAGTTCTTTGCATTTCTCGATTGCCAAATCATTGTTTTGCAATGCAGCAAGTCGATACCAATGCTTAGCCTGTTCGATATCTCGTTCTACACCGATTGCATCTTCATAAAACCATGCCAAATTGCATTGTCCATCTCTATCACCATGCTCTGCGGCACGGCGAGTCCAATATAGTGCTTTTTCCAAGTCCTTTTCAACACCAAGTCCCTCGTAATAGAAATAGCCTATTTGACATTCAGCAAGGGGATAGCCCTGCTCCGCCAATACCAAATGACCTTCAAAGCATTTGTCATATTGTTTTGATTCCCAATATTTTTCAATCAACTCATTGCAAATGTCAAATTCCTTGCAAGGTTTGTAATACGCACTTGCCATGTATTTATACCTCCACAAATCCCAATTTGTTTACCTCATCATAGCGTATCCCCAGTAATGTGTAAAGCCAAATTCTACACCGAAAGGAGATCTTAACCTTGAAAGATGCAACACAATTTCATATCCGACCTGCCCGCCCGGAGGAGGCGGGCTTATTTTATACCCCGCACCCCGAAGAAGATAAGCGGCTGGGCACCATCGGCCATGTCCGTATGGACTTCGGGCGCAGCGGAAACGAGTTCTGGCATACATAGTGGCCCCGTGGCCCGGAGGAACTGAACAGCCCCGCGTTCAAGAAGGAACTGCAGGAGGTCGTGGACACGCTGCGGGAGAGTGTGTTGAAAAACCGCTTCGCTATGGAGCGTTTTTGCTATGAACACGGCGGGAAAATCAGCGGCGGCTGGACACAAAACTACCGCCGCGTGGTGTGGACGCAGCACGGCGAGAAGCGCACCGTGTGGCGCTGCTGCAGCCGTCTGGATTACGGAAAGAAATACTGTGAGCATTCCCCCACGCTGGACGAAGCGCCGCTCCAACAGGCAATCCTGAACGCGGTCAACGCCTCCATGTCCGACCACGGCACGCTGTCCGCGCGGCTGATGAGCGCCATGGAGCAGGAGCTGGCGCCTATCCCCGGCGAGAGCATGAGCCTGGGCGATATCGACCGGGCTATGGAGGAACTCGGAAAGCAGTTCGATAAGCTCCTTGGGGAAGCTGCCAACGCCGATGACGCAGAGACATACATGGAGCGGTTTCAGAGTCTGTCCGAAGGGATGGAAGATCTCAAGCGGCGAAAAGCAAGCATTCTTCAAATCCGTCAGGAGCAGGATGCGGTAAGCCGCAGATTGCAGGCGTCCGCGGCGGCGCTGGATGCGGTCAGTACGCAGATCACAGAATGGGACGAAAACACGGTTTACCAACTGCTGGAGAAGGTCACGGTGCTGGAGGGCTTCAAAATCAGGGTGACCTTCCGGAACGGACAGGAAATCGAACAGAGCATAGATCAACCGAAACGGAGGAAAAGGATATGATATGGGCAACGGGCGACTGCCACGGAAACTTTGAACGGTTCCGGCCGGAATACTTTCCGGAGCAGGCACAGATGACGAAGGACGATGTGGTCGTGGTCACAGGGGACTTTGGCGGCATATGGTTCGGAGATGCACGGGACGATGAAGCATTGGGCTGCCTGGAAAGTCTGCCCTTCACGCTGGCGTTCGTGGACGGCAACCATGAAAACTATGATGCGTTGGCAAGCTATCCGGCAGAGAAATGGCAGGGCGGTAAAATACACCGCATCCGTCCGCATGTGCTGCATCTGATGCGGGGGCAGATATACGAGCTGGAGGGATATCGCTTCTTCACCATGGGCGGAGCCAAAAGCCACGACATTGAAGATGGCATTCTGGAGCCGGACGCCCCGAACTTTGAGCGGAAGCTCCTGATACTGCAGCGGAGGCCGAGAGCCAGATACCGCATCAACCATATTTCATGGTGGGCGCAGGAGCTTCCCTCCGACGAAGAATACGCCGAAGCACGGCGCAGCCTTGACTCAGTCGGCTGGGAGGTAGATTACATCATCACCCACTGCGCCTCGACGAGCATCGCCCTTGCCGGAACGCGGCACAACGAAGCGGACCGGCTGACAGACTTTCTGCAGGAGATTAAAGAAAAGGCAAAATACCACTACTGGCTGTTCGGTCACTATCATGACAACCGGAAAATCGACGACAAGCACATCCTGCTCTGGGAGCAGATCGTGAGGATCGTCTGAGATAGGTCAAAGCAGAGAAGAACACGGTAACGCTGCCGTGCTTTTCTCTGCTTTGAGCGTTGATCAGGCGCACCGCGCCGGAAAGGAGAAAGCCCATGAATATCCGCAAGCCAACAGATTACACCGCCATGTTTGCCGCACTGGATGCCGCTGTTGCGGCGCAGCTCCCGCAGATGGAATTGTACCGCGAGATCGGTCGGGTGGTCGGCGGCAGGGCGGAAAAAGGTGCGGCTGTCGCAGCGTTGGAATACCTGCAAGCGGCCTATCCCGCAGCCGATGGCTTCTCTCCCCGCAATCTGCGCCGTATGCGCGCGTTTTACGCCGCCTATGAGAAATCCCCTGAAATCATGCATCTGGCGATGCGCCTCGGCTGGACGCGGAATGTGGCGATTTTAGAGAGGTGCGGCAGCAACGAGGAGCGGGCGTGGTACATCCAAGCCGTGCTACGCTTCGGATGGAAGAAAGGCAAACTACTGGAAGCCATAGAATCTCAGGCATGGCTGCATTCTTCTCTCGACGCGCAGGCAGTTTCCTGCTATACTGAGGAAAAAGAAATATCTCAGGAGAGCGAGAGCGATGAAGAAGATACTTTTTGTGTGTCACGGCAATATCTGCCGCAGCCCCATGGCCGAGTTCGTGATGAAGGACTTGGTAAAGAAGGCGGGGCTGGCGTCACAATTCCATATCGAATCGGCGGCTACCAGCCGGGAAGAGATCGGCAACCCGGTTTATCCTCCGGCACGACGCAAGCTGGCCGAGCATGGGATCTCCTGCGACGGCCACGCGACGCGGCGGCTTACCAATCAGGACTACGACGCATACGACCTGCTGATTGGCATGGACAGTGCCAACCTCCGGGATATGTACCGTATCTGCGGCGGCGATTATTCAGGCAAGATGTCCCTCCTGATGGACCGTACCGACCATCCCCGCGATGTTGCCGACCCATGGTACACCGAGGACTTCGATGCAACATGGAGGGATGTGCTGGAGGGGTGTCAGGGATTACTTGATTCCATAATCAGAAAAGAGGAATAATATGGAAGCAACAAAAAAGACAACATCTATAACTGTTCAGGATGTTCCCGTGACGATTATGAATGTTGATCAGCGGGACTACATCAGCCTGACCGATATGGCAAAAGCCCGTACCGATGCAGGACGTGCCGCCGATGTCATTAAAAACTGGCTCCGCGCCAGATCCACGCTGGAATTCCTCGGAACGTGGGAGATCATGTACAACCCGAATTTCAAAGTGGTCGAATTCGACCACTT
>DPGF01000066.1:0-153 GCA_003522105.1 Oscillibacter sp. | reverse complement strand
AGTGGTCGAATTCGACCACTTTAAGAGTGAGGCTGGCTTGCACACTTTTACGCTCAGTGCGAAAGAATGGATTGAAAAAACAAATGCAGTCGGTATCTATGTGCAGGCAGGGCGCTACGGCGGAACCTATGCCCATAAAGATATTGCATTTGA
>DPGF01000116.1:2649-8880 GCA_003522105.1 Oscillibacter sp. | reverse complement strand
ATGGTGCTCGAGGCGATGAACATTCCCGTCGATATGATCATGATCATCTACGGCATCGACCGTCTTTTCGACATGGGCCGCACCTGCCTCAACATCACGGGCGATATCTCCTGCGCCTGCTGCGTGACCAAGTGGGAGAACGAGAAGGCTGCCAAGACCGCCAAGTAATTTTTCCTGCCACATTGTCAAAAAGCCGCTCTGCTTTGCAGAGCGGCTTTTTTGCAGAGTTCTGGTTGCTTTTCCACGCGGCGGGGCATACAATGATGCTGCCTCGCCATAGGCGGGCGCGGGAGGAAGAAGATGATGACGAATCGAAAACGGGGTTACCTCTATATTTTGCTGGCTGCCATGCTCTATTCTACGACCGAGGTCGCGCTCAAGGCCCTCGGCGGCGCGTTCGCGCCCATGCAGGTGACGGTCGAGCGCGTACTGCTCGGTGCGCTGGCGCTGCTGCCGTTTGCTTTGAAAGACCTGAAAGAGCGCGGCATTCATCTTACAAAGTCTGACTGGGGATACTTCGCCCTCCTTGGATTTCTGACGGTCACACTGCATATGTCGCTTTTGCAGATGGCGGTGCTGCACATGGACGCCTCAGCCACATCGGTCATCTACTCGGGAAATCCCGTCTTTGCCCTGGCGGCGGCACATCTTATTCTGCATGAGCCGCTCAGGAAAAATCACCTGTTGGCGATCGGCGTGGAGGTCATCGGTATCCTCTTCATTCTCAATCCTGCAAAGCTTGAGATCAGTCTCCGCGGCTTTCTGGAGATCCTTGCTGCGACGATCCTTTTCGCGATGTACGGCACGCTCTGCAAGCTGCGTGTCGGCAGGCTGGGAAGTATGGTGATCGCGGATTTTAACATCCTTGTCGGGGGACTGGAAATGCTCGTGTTGCTGCTGCTCGGCGAGATCCCGGCGGTCGGCGCGCTTTATAAGGGTCTGGGCTTGGATATTTTTGCCGGCGTCCCGTTCTTTTCGGGCTTTACGCTCAGATCGACACTCCTATTGTGCCATGTCGGCATCGGCTGCGCAGGACTTGGCTTTTTGCTTACGGCGAAGGTCACGGAGTATACCTCCGCGACCGAGGCTTCGTTCGTTTACCTTGTCAAGCCTATTCTGGCAACGGCGCTGGCAGTAGCCGTGTACCACGAGCACATCAGCGTCAACCGTATGATCGGCATTGCACTTTTTGTGGCGTCGTCGCTGTGTGTCAGTGTGCCGGTGCTGCGCGAGATGCGGCAGGAGAGAGTGAAAGAAAAAAGCACATAAGAGAAAAAAGAGGAAGGCGGCAGCCTTCCTCTTTTGCTTATTCGATGCGGGTAATGTCGTGGATCCACTTGCCGGAGCGCAGGCGGATCAGGCCAAGGGGTGTTTTGAGGATGTACTCGATCATCAGGCACAGGCAGAATACCTCATTCGGAACCTTGAGCACAAGACCCAAAAGGCACATGAGCGGCAGCGTACCGAACCAGAGGGGAACATTGTCGATCACAAGCGAGGCATTCACATCACCACCGCCGCGCAGCACGCCAACAGCCATCGTGGTCGAAAAGCTGTGGAGCGGGATCGAACAGGCATAGCAGAGCAGCATTACGCTGCACAGATGCTCAGCGACTGCCGAGAGTGAGAAGAGCGGCATGACGAACGGGCGCATGAGCGTGGCAAACATCGCATACTCAAGCAGGCCGAGCAGCACGCCGAAAGCAAGCGCTGTGAAGCAAAGCGCTTTTCCAATGTTGTAGACGCCTTTGAGGTTGCCAAGACCGATCTCTTTGCCGATGATGACGGCGGTTGCCGCCGCAACGCCGAAAAGACCGGAGGTCACAAGCCGGTCGATGTTGCCCGCAAGCGTATAGGCGGCGATGAGATCGGAGCTTTCCGCCATGTGGCCCATGATAACGGTGATCAGGGAAAATCCCGTGCCCCAGAGCGTTTCATTGATGAGCACCGGCGCGCTGTAACGCAGGAAGCGATGCAGCATATCCATGCCGGGGTGGAAAATGGCGTGAGGCATGAGCGGCATCGTGCGGCAGCGGAAAGCATAGAAAACCACAATGACAAACTCTACCACGCGGGACAATAGCGTTGCCACCGCCGCGCCGGTGATGCCGAGCGCGGGCAGCCCGAGTTTGCCGAAGATGAGCACATAGTTGCCGATGGTGTTGCAGAGCATCGAAGTGGCAAAGACGATCATGCCGAAGCGCGGGTTTTCGATGCTGCGCTGCATACCGATGTAGATGGAAGAGATGGAGTTGAAAATGTAGGAGAAGCCGACGATGCGCAGGTACGGCTCGGCCAGCTCCACAAGCGTCAGATTGTCTGTGATGAGGTAGAGCACCTGCGCGGGGAACGCACACAGAACGATGGCGAACAGCACGCTTACACCGCCTGCGATGAAAAAGCCGATGCCCATGACACGGTTGATGCTCTCGCGGTCGCCGCGCCCCCAGTACTGGCTGATGAGTACGCTTGAGCCGCTTTGCAGGCCGAAAACGATGAGCTGAATGATAAAGACCGGCACATTTGCTACCGTGACGGCGGACATCTGGTCGCTGCCGAGAAGCCCGACCATGAAGGTATCCAAAAAGCCGAGGGATGTGGTGATAAAGTTCTGGACGATGACCGGCAGCGCCAGCAGGAAGAGACGCTTGTAAAAGCCTTTGGGCTGATGCAGATAGGAGAACATGTCGACCTCCGTTATTTTAGAATTACAGCATGGGGAAGCGCGTGTCGCGATGCGCCTTGAGCGCTATGGTGAGCACGTCGATGTCCTCTTTCGTCGTTTCGGGGCCGAAACTGATGCGCAGAACGCCCGCGGCGGTCTTTTTGTCAAGACCCATCGCGCGGTAGACGTGGCTCAGCTGCCCGCGGTGACAGGCAGAGCCGGCGGAAATGCAGATGCCCTGAGAGCCAAGCTCTGCGACGACATTGGCCGACGGATAGCCGACGAGCGAGACGGACAGAATGTGAGGTGCCTGTCCGTTGCCAACGCGGACAACGCCGCCGAGGGCGAGCAGCGTTTCTTCGGCATAGGCCTTGATGGCCGCCATGTGCGCGAGTGTTTCATCGAGATGCTCACATCGCAGCTCGACCGCCTTGGCAAAGCCTGCGATCTGACCCGTAGCCTCCGTGCCGGAGCGGAGCCCCTGCTCCTGCCCACCACCATAGATGAGCGGCTGCGGCGCGCGCACGCGCCCGCCGAGGTAGAGTGCGCCGATGCCCTTGGGCGCGCCGACCTTATGCCCGCTGATGGAGATAAGATCCGCGCCGAGCGTATCTGCGCGGAAGGGAATTTTCAAAAAACCCTGCACCGCGTCGGTGTGAAGCAGCGCGCGGGATTTTTTCTCCTTTAAGAGTTGTGCGACCTCGGCAACGGGGAAGATGCAGCCTGTTTCGTTGTTCACGAGCATCATCGTAACGAGCGCGGTGTCGTCCCGCAGGGCGTTTTCCACCTGAGAGACGGTGATGTTGCCGTTTTTGTCGGGCTTCAAATACGTGACGGAACAGCCCTCCTGCTCGAGTGCCTTGCAGGGCTCCAGAATGGCACTGTGCTCCACAGCGGTCGTGATGACGTGCTTGCCTGCATGACGATTCTGATGAAGAGCAAGGCGAATGGCCCAGTTGTCGCTCTCCGAGCCGCAGGAGGTGAAGATCAGCGCGGACGCCTTGCAGCCGAGCGCCGCGGCAACTGTTTCACGTGCAGCGCCTACAGCGTCGCGCGCATCTTTGCCGATGGGGTATTGCGAGCTGGGATTGCCCCAGCCGGAAAAGAGCGTATCGTAAACGGAACGTGCCACCTCTGCGGGGACGGGGGTGGTGGCCGCGTGATCGAGATAGATCATATCGGGAAAATCCTTTCTTTGGACTTGTCAGATCGCTCAAATGATTATACAATATATAAAGAAAAAAGCAAGGGCGGCGCGGCAGCTTTGCGGTGAAAGAAGCAGAAAAAAGCCGCTTGTCGCAAAATTTGCGGAAAAGGATACAGGCACACATGAAAGTTGCGATCTGCACCCTCGGGTGCAAGGTGAACCAATACGAAACGCAGGCGCTCGAGCAGGAGCTGAGGCACCGCGGGCATACACTCACTGACTTTGAAGAAACGGCGGATATTTACGTTGTCAACACCTGCTCGGTGACGGCGGTGAGCGACAAAAAGTCGCGCCAGATGCTCCGCCAGGCCAAGCGGCGCAACCCGGCGGCAGTCATCGCCGCCTGCGGCTGCTACGCCCAGACCCACCCGGAGGATGTGAAAAAGCTCGATCTCGACGTGATCGCGGGCACGAACGACCGCTCGCACTTTATTGACCTTTTGGAGCACGCGGCGCGCGAAAAGACGCACATCGTCAACGTGGACGACGTGTGGGAGCGGCGCGAGTTTGAGGTGCTGCCCGCGGGCGGCATGGTGAACCGCACGCGCGCGATGCTCAAGGTCGAGGACGGCTGCGTGAACTTCTGCACCTACTGCCTCATCCCCTACGCGCGCGGGCGCGTGCGTTCGCTGCCGATGGAGGAAGCTGCAAAGCAGGTGAGGGCGCTGCGCGAGGAGGGCTACCGCGAAATCGTGGTCACGGGCATCGAAATTTCGTCCTATGGCTCGGACTTCAAGGACGGCACCTCGCTCATCGACCTTCTGGAGCTCATTGCGCGCGAGGGCGGCGAGATGCGCATCCGCCTCGGCTCGCTCGAGCCGCGTACCATCACGGAGGAATTCTGCGCGCGCGCGGCAAAGCTCAAGTACCTCTGCCCGCACTTCCATCTTTCGATGCAGTCGGGCTGCGACGCGACCTTAAAGCGCATGAACCGCAAGTACGACACGGCGCGCTTTATGGAGTCCTGCGAGCTGCTGCGCAAATATTTTGACGATCCTGCCATCACGACCGATCTCATCACGGGCTTTCCTGAGGAAACGGAGGAGGAATTCGCGCAGACGCTCGACTTCATCGCGCGCGTCGGCTTTGCCGAGATGCACGTCTTCCCTTACTCCATCCGCCCCGGCACGAAGGCTGCCGAGATGCGGCAGGTCGATATGCCCGTGCGTGAGGAGCGCGCCGCGCGCGCCGCGGCCGTTGCCAAGGAGATGCACGAAGTGTACCTTACGCGCTGCGTGGGCAAGACCTTCCCGGTGCTCTTCGAGCGTGACCGCAAGGACGGCAGTGCGGGTCACGCGCCGAACTATATGGAGGTCTCTGTTGCGAGTGAGGGGCTGCACAATGAGGTAAAGAACGTGAAGATCACGGCGGTCGACGGCGGCGGACTTCGCGGCGAGTTGGAGGAATGAGACGATGGCGAATCATTTTTACGCCTATATCTCCCGTATGCGCTGCGTGAAGCGCTGGGCGCTGATGCGCAACACGGAAGAGGAGAACATTCAGGAGCACAGCCACATGGTCGCGGTGCTCGCGCACGCGCTCGCGCTGATCCGCACGCGCGTGTTACGGGATGTCCGACCGATGCAAACGCCGTGGCGGTCGCGGCGCTCTACCACGACGCGACGGAGATCCTGACCGGCGACATGCCGACGCCCATCAAGTACTACAACCCCGAGATCCGCGACGCCTACCGCAAGGTGGAGACCGTGGCGGGCGACAAGCTGCTTTCCATGTTGCCCGAAGCGCTGCGCGCGGACTATGAGCCGATCATCAAGATCGAGGACGAGACGACGAAAAAGCTCGTCAAAGCGGCGGACAAGCTCTCGGCCTACATCAAGTGCGTCGAAGAGCTCAAGGCGGGCAATATGGAGTTCAAAAAGGCCGCGGAGCAGACGCGCCGCGCGCTGAATGAGATGAAAATGCCGGAGCTCGACTACTTCATGATCACACTGTATGGAGAGCTTTTCGATGACGCTCGATGAGCTGGAATAAGAAAAACAAGGAATTTCGGAACTTTTTTCGCAAAATGAACGTCTAAACCTTTGCAAGCCCCCAAATTAAGAGTGAGGTGAAAGAAGATGAAAAGATGTTTGACCCTTTTGCTCGCGCTGGTGCTGGCGCTGTCCCTTGCCGCCTGCGGCGCGAAGTCTGCTGGCTCGGATACGATGACGGGCGACTACAACGGCTATGAATCGGCGAAAGAAGACTACGACTTTAGCGCAACAGATGACGAAGCGGAAGACGCGGGTGCGTGGAACGGCGATGGGCAGGTAGGCTCGGGTATCGACAAGAGCCTTTCCGAGCGCGGCGTCAAGATGATCTACAGCGCGCACATCGAGATGCAGACGCTCTCCTACGA
>DPGF01000116.1:0-2338 GCA_003522105.1 Oscillibacter sp. | reverse complement strand
ACGCTCTGCCATGTGACGTGGCAGGACGACTCGGCGGAAAATATCAGCGAGCAGTACTACGACACGCAGTCGCGTCTGGAAACGGCGCAGATCAAGCTTGCGCGCTTGCAGGAGCTGCTCAAAAAGGCGGAGAATATGGAGGACATCATCACCATCGAGTCCGCCATCTCTGAAACGGAGTATGAGATTGAACGTCTCTCCGGCACGATGCGCCACTACGACGCGCTCGTGGACTATGCGACCGTTACGCTTGAGCTGAACGAGGTCTACCGTCTCTCCGGAACGGAGGACGCGCCCAAGAGCTTTGGCGAAAAGCTCAGCAACGCCTTTACGGACGGCCTTGCCGCCGTTGCCGAGGGGCTGGAGGATTTTGCGATCTGGCTTGCTTACAGCTGGCTCGGGATCCTGATTTTCGCGGCGGTCGTGTTTGCGGCCGTGAAGCTCATCGGGCGGCTGCGCCGCGGGCAGAAGCTGCCGAAGATCGGCAGAAAGAAGAGCAAAAACACGGCAAACGAAACGAAAGTGGAGGAGTAAACCATGAACATCACCTGGCTGGGCCATTCCTGCTTTCTCATCGAGAGCGCGGGCTGGCGCGTCGTGCTCGACCCCTACTATGTGGAGACCTATCCTGCGCTGCACGTCGACGCGGACGAGGTGCTCTGCTCACATTCCCACCGCGACCACGCCTTTTTGGAGGCTGTGACGCTCTCGGAACGAAACCGGGCGGCAAGCCCCTTCACGGTCGAAACGGTCTCGACCTTCCACGATGAAAAGGGCGGAGCGCTGCGCGGGGAGAACACCATCCACATCCTGCGCGCCGAGGGCTTGACGCTCGTGCACTGCGGCGACCTCGGCCATGAGCTGAGCGAGGAACAGCTCAAAAAGATCAAGGGCTGCGATGCGCTGCTCATCCCTGTCGGCGGGTATTATACCATCGATGCCTTGACCGCCAAAAAGGTCGCGGACGCGGTTGCGCCGCGCGTTCTTGTGCCGATGCACTATCGCTTCGGCACCCACGGCTATCCCGAGATCGGCACGCTGGAGGATTTCCTGCCGCTCTGCGATGATGCAAGGGTACACCGTCTCGATGCGAATGGCTTCACGCTGACGAAGGACGCGCCTGCCGGCGTCATCGTGCCGCGCTTTGCCGAATAAAAGAGAACAAAGAAAAGCCGCCCGTATGGGCGGCTTTTGCCGTATAAAGCCTGCCTTTTTCGCGTAGAATGATAGTGCCTGCCCCAAGGAAGTGGGGCGAAAAAGGAGGATAAGAAGATGAAACGGGAGCTGCGCCGCTGGGAGATCGTCGGTTTTGCCGTGACGGGACTCGTGGGAACGCTGTTGCATTTTGTCTACGGCTGGTCGGACGGCAGCCGCGTCGCGGCGGCATTTTCCGCTGTGAACGAATCGACCTGGGAGCACATGAAGCTGTTGTTTATCCCGTTTCTCGTGTTCACGGTGGTGGAGTTTATTGTGTTTTCCGAGGCGTTCCGGAACTTCTTCGCCGTCAAGGCGGCGGGCATCTTGCTGGGCCTTGTCTCGATTCCGGCGCTTTTCTACACGCTGACGGGAATGTTCGGCAAGCTCCCCGACTGGGTGAACATCACGATCTTCTTCCTTGCCGACGCGCTTTTGTACTTTGTGAGTTACCGCCTGCTGACCGATGGTGCGCTGCGCGGGGGCGCGATGCAGCTCATCGGCTTTATACTTTTGTGGGCGCTGCTGTTCGCGTTCGTCTGGTTTACGTACCGCCCGCTGCACCTGCCGCTCTTTTTAGACCCCGTGAGCGGGTGCTACGGGCTGGAAACACCGTGTTGAAAAAAGATCCTGCCGAGTTTTCGACAGGGCCTTTACAGTTTCTATACAAATAGTATATTTTGCAGAGCTTCTGCAAAATGCGTGTGCAGAAAGGCTCTTGTGATTCGGCAGAACGGCAAAAATAAAAATCAGCAGACATGACGGAAGTTGCGAAAAGCCGTCAAAGTAGCCGCGTTCCCGACAGAATCCGCCGCGATGCGGCAATGCTTGATCGAAACTGACAGATTAACATAATAAATTCAATAAAGAGATTCTACGGTGAGTTATCCACAGTTTCCACAGAGTTTTCCACACAAGTGGATTTCTCAAAATCCCCTGATTTGACAGGGGAAAATTGATTTGATTTCCGCGGAGTGGAAAATATACTGTGCAGATAGGCGTGTGTCGAAATTTACATAATTCTGGAATTGGAAAATTCGTGGCAGAACAGAAATTCGATTTGTTACCATAATCGTGGAATTATGCAAGATGGAATAGACTCCTTGCAGTCTGCAAGGGAGAGCAGCGCCGCGGGCGCTGCACG
>DPGF01000117.1:9756-10038 GCA_003522105.1 Oscillibacter sp. | reverse complement strand
CCTGGGAGCACATGAAGCTGCTGTTTCTTCCGTATTTCGTTTTTGCGGTGGTGGAGTTTATCGTGTTTTCCGAGGCGTTCCGCAATTTCTTCGCCGTCAAGGCGGTGTCGATCCTGCTGGGACTTGCCGCGATCCCGACGCTTTTTTACACGTGCGCGGGCGCGTTCGGGGAACTGCCGGGCTGGGGGAATATCCTGATCTTCTTTCTGGCTGACGCGCTTGCCTATCTTGTGGGCTACCGATGGCTGACGGACGGACGGCTGCGCGGGGGCGCGATGCAGC
>DPGF01000117.1:9377-9552 GCA_003522105.1 Oscillibacter sp. | reverse complement strand
CTGCGCGGGGGCGCGATGCAGCTTGCGGGCTTTGCGCTGCTGTGGGCGCTGCTGTTCGCATTTGTCTGGTTTACCTACCGCACGCCGCACCTGCCGTTGTTTTTGGATCCCGTGAGCGGCTGCTACGGCGTGCAGGTTCCTTGCTGAAACGATCCCCGCCGTGAAAACGGCGGGG